>NZ_PZKQ01000052.1:0-108745 GCF_003046645.1 Escherichia sp. MOD1-EC6475
TGGCTGCCACACCATGTTGCCGGGCAACAAGGGAGACCGTCATTCCCGGTTCAAAGCTCTGCTGAACGATAGCGATCTTTTCCTGTGTAGTACGCCGTCTGCGTTTCTCCGGCCCTAAGACATCAATCATCTGTTCTCCAATGACTAGTCTAAAAACTAGTATTAAGACTATCACTTATTTAAGTGATATTGGTTGTCTGGAGGTTCAGGGGGCCAGTCTACAGGGAAAGATATCGTTACTATAACGTTCACAAACAAGGTTAGAACTCGATATATAGCTGTTACCTGACTATGTTTTCTTATCTTAAATCAAAATCAGCACTCAGTTAAGGAATGATAGCCGCGTCAGTTTATCATTGCCTTTCAATTAGTTACGTAGAAACATGATTAAAAAGCATTAATTAAGGACATTTCAGGTTACATTCGAAAAAATCCTCTATAAATTAATGCAAACAGTCATGGAATTTTATATATACAAAATCATATACAGTTTAATAAAACATATATGAATATCAGTTATATCTATTACTCATTCAGGACGTAAATAACCATAAACTTTACAGGGGTTAGCTAATGGATTTAGAAATTAAGTTTTCATATCATTTTCCTGATGGAATAATTCTTACAGAAGATGGTATTCTTACAAAAGGGAATGAGCAATCTTACATACCTCCGAAAGAGCTTGGCGTATTATTTGTATTGCTTGAATCATCTGGCAATGTTGTATCAAAAGATATGATCATTGAGTCCGTGTGGAAAAATGTGATTGTAAGTGACGAGTCCCTTACACGGTGTATATATTCATTAAGATGTATTTTTGAACGCATCGGTTATACCCGCTGTATAGAAACCATATACAGGAAAGGCTATCGATTCAGTGGGCAAGTTTTCAAAATAAAAGGGAACCAAAATAATGAAGAAGGAAGTACGGTTGCTTTATTTCCATTTACAACGTCTCACAGTCATCATGATCCATTAAAACTAAATCAGGATCTTGTACAACTTATTTCAAACCAAAAAGATGATGACCTTTACATATACCCACTGGCGGCAACCCAGTATTGTATAGATAATAAATCTCAAACAGCTTTTCTGGCCAGATTCAAACCAGATTATTTTATAACTGGAAGAATTAGCCAACATGGAGCATCAAATAGCTTATATGTAGAAGTGATCGATGCAAAAAGCTTTTATCTTGTTGCCAGCACACATCTGCAAGCGGATGATATACAAAAAGTATCACAATTTATAATCAGTAACTTGAATCTGGCTATGAAGAAACCTAAAGCCGCGCAGGAAATGATCAGTCAACGCGATTCTTTTAATGACAATATTTTATCAAAAGAAATGTCTAACGGAAAAAACGCACTGAATGAGTTCACACCTGAAAGTATTGTCAAAGCAATAACAATATTTGAACACCTGAAAAAAAAATACAATATTCCGTCTCTAATAAATGAGTGTCATTGCCTGTTGGCTGAATGCTATATATCCCTGGCTCTTCATGGTATGAACGAGCATAAAGATGCAACTCAAAAAGCATTAGCATTTATAGATAAGGTGTCAGATAAAACTATTTGTGATGGAAAGATTTTAGGGATCATGGGATTGATAACCGGCCTTTCCGGACAAGCAACGACATCACGTATTTTTTTTGAACATGCGCAGACACAAATATTAGATATCGCCGCCTTATACTATTATCGTTCACTGGTAAATATATATAACGATAGAATTGAGGATGCAATTGCTTGTATAGATCAAGCTCTGTTACTTGAACCTAATATGCATAAAGCTGTGGTAATAAAAAAAAGCATTAATGCATATATTTCTGCAACACAGAATAAAAAATACACACTCGTTTATCAAGGAACAGAGAAAGAATGCTATTTAGTTATTATTAATAACATCCAAAAGTTAAAGCAATTGACAAAAACTAACAATAGTATCGATTTTAACAGTCAATATGCAGTAGCGTGAGTCGTGATAATCCTCGACTGGTATAACGAATGCAAACTCGTTTATGACTGTTAATGTCGAGGAGCACACAAGCCCTACTTATTTTTGATTGTTGTTATTTGATTCAACCATACTTGATGTAAGCACATTAAAAGAATGGAAGTTTTCGATAAAAAAAGAAAAATAAATGAGGATATAAAAACTGGAGCGGGCGAAGGGAATCGAACCCTCGTATAGAGCTTGGGAAGCTCTCGTTCTACCATTGAACTACGCCCGCTTTGAGATGCGTAAGGCATTATAAACCTTACGCTCTTCTTAGCAAGTGCCTTGCTACTGACTGCTGATTAATTCACCATCAGCACTTTGGTTTACTGCCCTGTGGCGGCAAGTAGCGCAAAGGATCAATCGCCGTAGCACGGTAACGAATCTGGAAATGTAACCGCACAGATTCAGCATCCGTACTGCCCATCGTCGCTATCTTTTGCCCAGCCTTAACATTTTGCCCATTGTTTACCAGCATCGTGTCGTTATGAGCGTAAGCAGTGATGTAATCTTCACTGTGTTTAATCATGATGAGATTACCGTAGCCACGTAATTGGTTACCGACATACACCACCTTACCGGCGCCGGCTGCATATATTGGCGTCCCGCGCGCTGCAGCAATATCAATCCCTTTATTACCACCATCAGCCATTGAGTAAGGCATGATAACTTTTCCACTCGTTGGCCATAACCAGCAACGTTGTCCGACGGGCGGCCATGAAGATTTCGGAACCACTGGCGGTGGAGTGACTGACGCTGTTTTCGTCGTTGATTTGGCTGTATATTTTCTCGAGCTGCGGTTACTTTTTGCCCCACCAAGCTTCAACTTTTGACCAACTTCGATGGTATAGGGTGGAGAAATGCCGTTGAGTCGGGCAAGTTCTTTTACGCTTGTTCCCGTGGTGCGTGAAATACGATAAAGCGTATCCCCCCGTTTCACGGTGTAAACGGAGCCGGAATACGTTCCTGTGTCTGATGATTTGCTACCAGAACAGCCCGCCAGAAGCAGCCCTGCCGATAACAGCATCACGATACCCAGCGTTTTTTTATTCGGGCGTCCTGCGCTCAAAATCTTTCCTCGCTCAAAAAACAAGACGCTATATCATAGCAGCCACCTGTCAGATACCCAATCCATTGCTCAGAAAATGGATGTACAAATCAAGAATTGTGAATGAATCCATTAGGATAGCGATCCCCCATTTGCACATCATCATAACGCAAAAGAAGGCATCCTGACTGTCGCCTAATATTCATTTATCACAATGATTTTTATCACACTCATATTGATACACAGCCCTCTCTTTCTTTGCTGATAAAAACGCATCATCCCTGGCGTTTTATTAACAACATCACACTTCCCTCCTCCCCCCATGCTTATAGTCGTTTCTGGCGTAATTCTTGCCTGCAAAGACTAAATCATTGCCATAAGAACCAAATGTTCAAATCAAGGGGATTTCTATGGAAGCGCGGGAAGCAACCGCTACAGGTGAATCATGTATGCGCGTAGATGCCATTGCTAAGGTTACCGGGCGGGCACGATATACTGATGATTATGTTATGGCGGGCATGTGTTACGCAAAATATGTACGTAGCCCTATCGCACATGGTTATGCCGTAAATATTGACGATGAAAAAGCCAGAAGCCTGCCGGGCGTACTGGCGATTTTTACCTGGGAAGATGTACCGGATATCCCATTCGCTACGGCAGGACATGCCTGGACACTTGACGAAAACAAACGCGATACCGCCGATCGCGCACTGTTAACCCGCCATGTTCGTCATCATGGTGATGCCGTTGCCATTGTCGTGGCTCGCGATGAGCTCACGGCAGAAAAAGCGGCGCAACTAGTCAGCATTGAGTGGCAAGAATTACCCGTTATCACCACACCAGAAGCGGCACTGGCAGAAGACGCAGCACCAATCCATAACGGCGGCAATTTACTTAAACAAAGCACGATGTCGACGGGCAATGTCCAGCAAACAATCGATGCGGCAGATTACCAGATCGAGGGGCATTATCAGACACCGGTCATTCAGCATTGCCATATGGAAAGTGTGACCTCACTGGCATGGATGGAGGATGACTCGCGAATTACCATCGTCTCCAGTACGCAGATCCCACATATTGTTCGCCGCGTTGTCGGTCAGGCGCTGGATATTCCCTGGTCATGTGTTCGAGTCATCAAACCGTTTGTCGGCGGCGGTTTTGGTAATAAACAGGATGTGCTGGAAGAGCCTATGGCGGCCTTCCTGACCAGCAAGCTCGGGGGCATTCCGGTGAAAGTTTCCCTTAGCCGTGAAGAGTGTTTTCTCGCAACCCGAACCCGCCACGCCTTTACCATTGATGGGAAAATGGGCGTGAACCGTGATGGTACGTTGAAAGGTTATAGTCTGGATGTTCTGTCCAACACCGGCGCTTATGCCTCCCACGGTCACTCCATCGCTTCCGCAGGCGGTAACAAAGTCGCTTACCTTTATCCTCGTTGTGCTTATGCCTACAGTTCAAAGACCTGCTATACCAATCTGCCCTCGGCAGGCGCGATGCGTGGTTATGGCGCACCGCAAGTCGTTTTTGCTGTCGAATCAATGCTGGATGACGCCGCTACCGCGTTAGAACTAGACCCAGTAGAAATTCGTTTACGTAATGCTGCTCGAGAAGGCGATGCAAATCCGCTCACGGGCAAACGTATTTACAGCGCCGGATTACCAGAGTGTCTTGAAAAAGGGCGGAAAATCTTTGAATGGGAAAAACGCCGCGCAGAGTGTCAGAACCAGCAAGGCAATTTACGGCGAGGCGTTGGCGTTGCCTGTTTTAGCTACACCTCTAACACCTGGCCTGTCGGGGTCGAAATCGCGGGCGCCCGTCTGTTGATGAATCAGGATGGAACCATCAACGTGCAAAGCGGCGCTACAGAAATCGGTCAGGGTGCCGACACCGTGTTCTCACAAATGGTGGCAGAAACCGTGGGTGTCCCGGTCAGCGATGTCCGCGTAATTTCGACACAAGACACCGATATTACACCATTCGACCCCGGCGCGTTTGCATCACGTCAGAGCTACGTTGCCGCGCCAGCGTTGCGCAGTGCGGCGCTGCTGCTGAAAGAGAAAATCATCGCTCACGCCGCTGTCATGCTACATCAGTCAGCGATGAATCTGACCCTGATAAAAGGCCAAATCGTGCTGGTTGAAAGACCGGAAGAGTCGTTGTTGTCATTAAAAGATCTGGCAATGGATGCGTTTTATCATCCCGAGCGTGGCGGACAGCTTTCTGCAGAAAGTTCTATCAAAACTACCACTAACCCACCGGCATTTGGCTGCACCTTTGTTGACCTTACAGTCGATATTGCGCTGTGCAAAGTCACTATCAACCGCATCCTCAACGTTCATGATTCGGGGCATATTCTTAATCCGCTACTGGCAGAAGGCCAGGTACACGGCGGGATGGGAATGGGCATTGGCTGGGCGCTATTTGAAGAGATGATCATCGACGCGAAAAGCGGCGTGGTACGTAACCCAAATCTGCTGGATTACAAAATGCCGACCATGCCGGATCTGCCACAACTGGAAAGTGCGTTTGTCGAAATCAATGAACCGCAATCCGCATACGGACATAAGTCACTGGGTGAGCCACCAATCATTCCTGTTGCCGCTGCTATTCGTAACGCGATGAAGATGGCTACCGGTGTTGCAATCAATACACTGCCACTGACGCCAAAACGGTTATACGAAGAGTTCCATCTGGCAGGATTGATTTGAGGATAACATCATGTTTGATTTTGCTTCTTACCATCGCGCGACCACCATTGCCGATGCCATCAACCTGCTGACCCACAATCCGCAGGCAAAACTGCTCGCCGGTGGCACTGACGTACTGATTCAGCTCCATCATCACAATGACCGTTATCGCCATATTGTTGATATCCACAATCTGGCGGAGCTTCGGGGAATTACGCAGGAGGAAAATGGCGCGCTACGAATCGGCTCCGCGACGACATTTACTCAGCTCATTGAAGATCCGTTAACCCAGCATCATCTTCCGGCGTTATGTGCTGCGGCTTCGTCAATTGCCGGACCGCAGATCCGTAATGTCGCTACCTACGGTGGAAATATTTGCAACGGTGCCACCAGCGCAGACTCCGCCACACCAACGCTGATTTATGACGCGAAGCTGGAGATCCACTCACCGCGTGGAGTTCGTTTCGTCCCGATTAATGGCTTTCACACAGGGCCAGGCAAAGTCTCTCTTGAGCATGACGAAATTCTTGTCGCCTTTCATTTTCCGCCACAACCGAAAGAACATGCTGGTAGCGCGCATTTTAAATATGCCATGCGCGACGCAATGGATATTTCAACGATTGGCTGCGCCGCGTATTGTCGGCTGGATAATGGAAGTTTCAGTGAATTACGCCTGGCATTTGGTGTTGCCGCTCCAACGCCGATTCGCTGCCAACACGCCGAACAGGCTGCACAAAACGCGCCACTGAACCTGCAAACGCTGGAAGCCATCAGCGAGTCTGTCCTGCAAGACGTCGCCCCGCGTTCCTCATGGCGTGCGAGTAAAGAGTTTCGTCTGCATCTTATCCAGACGATGACCCAAAAAGTCATTAGCGAAGCCGTCGCTGCGGCAGGGGGAAAACTGCAATGAACCACAGCGAAACAATTACCATTGAATGCGTCATTAACGGTATGCCTTTTCAGCTCCGCGCCGCGCCGGGTATGCCGCTTTCAGAGCTACTCCGTGAACAAGGATTACTTAGCGTCAAACAAGGATGCTGCGTTGGAGAATGCGGCGCGTGTACTGTGCTGGTTGATGGCACCGCGATAGATAGCTGCTTATACCTTGCCTCCTGGGCTGAAGGAAAAGAGATACGCACGCTGGAAGGCGAAGCAAAAGGCGGCAAACTTTCTCATGTACAACAGGCTTATGCGAAATCAGGCGCGGTACAGTGTGGCTTTTGTACGCCCGGGTTGATTATGGCCACCACGGCAATGCTGGCAAAACCACGCGAGAAACCATTAACTATTACGGAAATTCGTCGCGGCCTGGCGGGAAATCTTTGTCGCTGCACCGGTTATCAGATGATTGTGAATACAGTGCTGGACTGCGAGGAAACGAAGTAAAACGAAATCCGGCCTGAATGCAGGCCGGATTTACTGCGGTTACGCACTTAACAATTCATATTTTTTAATCTTACGATAGAGCGTAGCAATGCCGATTCCCAGTTCATCAGCAACTTGCTTCTTGCTGTTATGACGTGAAAGCGCCTCGCGGATCATCTGTTTTTCCATCTCCTCCAGCGCCGTACCACCAGCATCATCAAGTGCCAAATGTGCTTCGCTGGCTTCTGGGCTCTCACTTTGCTCTGTCACGCCGTTATTCACCAGATTGGGCGGCAGGAGTGTGCTGTCAATGACTTCACCTGAAGGAACAACGTTGACCAGATATTCCATCAAATTGCTTAGCTCTCGCAGGTTTCCAGGCCAATAATGCTTACGCAGCAACTCAACAACATCAGGAGCAATGCCAGGATAAACTGACCCCAGACGACGGGTATGCAGATGTAAAAAGTAATGCACCAACAGTTCAATATCTTCCTGACGTTCACGCAAAGGCGGCAACGTTAACGGAATAACATTCAGGCGATAGAAGAGATCCTCACGAAACTTACCTTCAGCAATAAACTGAGCCAAATTCTGGTTAGTTGCAGAAATGATGCGGATGTCGACCTGTATTGGGCTGCTGGCACCAATCGGCAGAATTTCACGCGCCTCAATAGCTCGTAACAATTTTGCCTGCAACATTAATGGCATATCGCCAATTTCATCGAGAAACAGCGTGCCCGTATTCGCCGCCTGAATCAGCCCTGTTTTGCCGTTGGCAGAAGCACCCGTAAAAGCGCCTTTGACATAACCGAACAGCTCACTTTCCAGAAGCTGCTCCGGGATCGCGGCACAGTTGATAGCAATAAAGGGTTTATTCCGTCTTCCACTCAACTTATGAATTGCACGAGCGACAACTTCTTTACCGGTGCCACTTTCCCCGACCACCATTACGCTGGATGGGCTGGGCGCGATACGGCTAATGAGTCGTTTTAATTGCCGCATAACCCGGCATTCACCCACTAATTGTTCAATATGCGGTTCATCAGAAACGTTCGCCACAGAAAAACTGGTATGTGACTGGTGAAACGCCATCAAAAATAACTGTCGCCCCTGGATGTTATGCAACTGACCAATTATTAATTCACTTTTATCATCCCACGAAACGATATGTTGCATATGTCCATGAGTAAAATTACTCTCAAATGTTAATGGTCTGAAACGAATAGGTTTCCCAACCATATTATTTTGAGCAACACCAAGAGTTTTTAATGCAGTCTGGTTAACAAACTGAATACGATTGTCTTCATCGATAACTAACACTCCCTGATCCATATTATCGATCATGGTAGCGAATATTTTACTTATATTATCTCCTGGCCCCTGATCTTCCAGAAGTTTCGAGACAAAAATAGTAGATATATGGCGAACGTAATCTGAAAATTCGCGTAAATTATCACTGATATGTTCTTGTTGCTCATGAGTAACAGCAATCAAACTTATTACTCCGACACAACGATCTTGCAGAATAACGGGCGTGCCCAGGAATGCCTTTTCACGACAATTTTCTTTACTGTCACAACCTTCACAAAGGGGATCGAAGCGAGACTGTGTCACAACCTTTTCGGTTTTTGTTTCCAGGACATAGCGGAGCAAACGTGAATTGCCACTTAGCTGGCGCCCAAGAAACTTCCCATATGCGCCAGTTCCAGCGACGCGACACAAGTTTTCATCAACGATCTCAACCTCAAGCTGCAAAACGCTGGCTAGCATTCTGGCAAAACGCTGAATTGTTGGTTGAATTTGCATCAATACTGACTGCGTAGTAACAAGCTCCATAGCTTTACCTTCCAGAATCACTTAAAAGTCGATCATTGAAGACGTTGATGGTTCACAGGTCATGACGATATTAACTCAGACAAATATAGCTTTGCTAAAAACATAGGATTTTTATCACTTTCTAATGAAATTATGGAAGTGATATCACATTTCTATATCAATATGAGAATTACGGGACTGCATTTATCAAACTGACGACGATTCTCCTCTCCCTTATATCTTATTTACGATACTTAGCAGCAAATAAATAACGGCAGAAAAAAAGCCAATCGTTTCCGTATATTTTTATGCTCCATAGTGCAATGTTAATTTGTGATCAACCCCACACATTACCTGTCAAATTACTCTTTCGCAGCCGCGTAGATAATTCTGGCACACTTATTGTTAGTCCCTGGTATAGCTGTGAAAACACCAATCACTTTGGCAAGTCATAGTGAAATAAACCACTTTGCCTGTCATTCCACTATCGGGACTTTATGATGAAAACTGTTAATGAGCTGATTAAGGATATCAATTCGCTGACCTCTCACCTTCACGAGAAAGATTTTTTGTTAACGTGGGAACAGACGCCAGATGAACTGAAACAAGTACTGGACGTTGCCGCAGCGTTAAAAGCACTGCGTGCTGAAAACATCTCGACCAAAGTCTTTAATAGTGGATTAGGTATTTCCGTATTCCGCGACAACTCCACCCGTACCCGTTTTTCTTATGCTTCCGCGCTTAACCTGCTCGGTCTGGCACAGCAAGATCTTGATGAAGGTAAATCACAAATCGCTCACGGCGAAACCGTTCGTGAAACCGCTAATATGATCTCCTTCTGCGCCGACGCTATCGGTATTCGTGACGATATGTATCTGGGTGCGGGTAACGCCTATATGCGTGAAGTTGGCGCGGCACTCGACGACGGCTACAAACAGGGCGTGCTGCCGCAGCGCCCGGCTTTAGTTAACCTGCAATGTGATATCGACCACCCGACGCAGTCGATGGCTGACCTGGCATGGTTGCGTGAACACTTTGGTTCGCTGGAAAACCTGAAAGGTAAAAAAATCGCCATGACCTGGGCCTATTCACCAAGCTACGGCAAACCGCTTTCTGTTCCGCAAGGCATCATCGGCCTGATGACCCGCTTCGGTATGGATGTCACCCTGGCCCACCCGGAAGGTTACGACCTGATCCCGGATGTGGTTGAAGTGGCGAAAAACAATGCTAAAGCGTCCGGCGGCAGCTTCCGTCAGGTCACCAGCATGGAAGAAGCGTTCAAAGATGCAGACATCGTTTATCCGAAGTCATGGGCACCTTACAAAGTGATGGAAGAGCGTACTGAACTGCTGCGCGCTAACGATCACGAAGGCTTAAAAGCACTGGAAAAACAGTGTCTGGCGCAGAACGCACAGCACAAAGACTGGCATTGTACTGAAGAGATGATGGAGCTGACCCGTGATGGCGAAGCCCTGTATATGCACTGCCTGCCAGCCGATATCAGCGGCGTATCCTGCAAAGAAGGTGAAGTCACTGAGGGCGTATTCGAAAAATACCGTATCGCGACCTACAAAGAAGCCAGCTGGAAGCCTTATATCATCGCCGCGATGATCCTGTCCCGTAAATACTCCAAACCGGGTGCACTGCTCGAACAACTGCTGAAAGAAGCGCAAGAACGCGTGAAATAACCCCTCGGGCCGATCGACAGATCGGCTCTCTATTTACAGAGGCCAAAAGGATAGGATATGTCCGTTTTCTCATTGAAGATTGATATCGCCGATAACAAATTTTTCAACGGCGAAACATCACCGCTCTTTTCGCAAAGCCAGGCAAAACTGGCGCGCCAGTTCCATCAGAAGATTGCTGGCTATCGCCCAACACCGCTTTGTGCGCTGGACGACCTCGCGAACCTTTTTGGTGTGAAGAAAATTCTCGTTAAGGACGAATCAAAACGATTCGGTCTGAACGCCTTCAAGATGCTCGGCGGTGCGTATGCCATCGCTCAGTTACTGTGCGAAAAATATCATCTTGATATCGAAACACTGTCATTTGAACACCTGAAAAAGGCTATCGGCGAAAAAATGACCTTCGCCACCACCACCGACGGCAACCACGGGCGCGGTGTGGCATGGGCAGCGCAGCAACTCGGACAGAATGCGGTGATTTACATGCCGAAAGGCTCCGCTCAGGAACGCGTTGACGCCATTCTGAATCTCGGTGCCGAGTGCATCGTCACCGATATGAACTATGACGACACCGTTCGCCTGACCATGCAACACGCGCAGCAGCACGGCTGGGAAGTGGTACAAGACACAGCCTGGGAAGGCTACACCAAAATCCCAACCTGGATCATGCAAGGCTATGCCACGCTGGCAGATGAAGCTGTCGAGCAAATGCGTGAAATGGGCGTAACCCCGACGCACGTTCTGCTGCAAGCCGGTGTCGGTGCTATGGCCGGTGGTGTGTTGGGTTATCTGGTCGATGTCTATAGCCCGCAAAATCTGCACAGCATTATTGTTGAACCTGACAAAGCTGACTGTATTTATCGCTCTGGCGTCAAAGGCGATATCGTCAACGTTGGCGGCGATATGGCCACTATTATGGCGGGCCTGGCCTGCGGCGAACCTAACCCGCTGGGCTGGGAAATCCTACGTAACTGCGCCACCCAATTCATCTCCTGCCAGGACAGCGTTGCCGCATTAGGTATGCGCGTGCTGGGTAATCCGTATGGCAACGATCCACGCATCATCTCCGGTGAATCTGGCGCTGTCGGTTTGGGCGTTCTCGCGGCGGTTCATTATCACCCGCAACGTCAAAGCCTGATGGAAAAACTGGCGCTGAACAAAGATGCCGTGGTGCTGGTTATCAGCACAGAAGGCGACACCGACGTGAAGCACTACCGCGAAGTTGTCTGGGAAGGCAAACACTCTGTAGCACCTTAATCACCCTATTGGAACTGCTCCCTGCAATACGGGGAGTAAAAAAACTGGAGAAAAATAATGGCTAAGAATATTCCATTCAAACTGATTCTTGAAAAAGCAAAGGATTACCAGGCAGACATGACTCGCTTCCTGCGCGACATGGTTGCGATTCCCAGCGAAAGCTGCGACGAAAAACGCGTAGTGCATCGTATTAAAGAAGAGATGGAAAAAGTCGGCTTCGATAAAGTTGAAATCGACCCGATGGGTAACGTTCTCGGTTATATCGGCCACGGCCCGCGTCTGGTGGCAATGGACGCTCATATCGATACCGTCGGCATTGGCAACATCAAAAACTGGGACTTCGATCCGTACGAAGGCATGGAAACTGATGAGCTGATTGGTGGTCGCGGCACTTCCGACCAGGAAGGCGGCATGGCATCTATGGTTTATGCCGGTAAAATCATTAAAGACCTCGGTCTGGAAGATGAATACACCCTGCTGGTCACCGGTACGGTACAGGAAGAAGACTGCGACGGTCTGTGCTGGCAGTACATTATTGAACAATCCGGCATTCGCCCGGAATTTGTGGTCAGTACTGAACCGACTGATTGCCAGGTATACCGTGGTCAGCGCGGACGTATGGAAATTCGTATAGATGTTCAGGGAGTTAGCTGCCACGGTTCTGCGCCAGAACGCGGTGATAACGCCATTTTCAAAATGGGACCGATTCTTGGCGAATTACAAGAACTCTCCCAGCGTCTGGGCTATGACGAATTCCTCGGCAAAGGCACCCTCACCGTTTCTGAAATTTTCTTTACCTCCCCAAGCCGTTGTGCTGTAGCAGACAGCTGCGCAGTTTCTATTGACCGTCGTCTGACCTGGGGCGAAACCTGGGAAGGCGCGCTGGACGAAATCCGCGCCCTGCCTGCGGTACAGAAAGCCAACGCGGTTGTTTCTATGTACAACTACGACCGCCCTTCCTGGACTGGCCTGGTTTACCCAACCGAATGCTACTTCCCGACCTGGAAAGTGGAAGAAGATCACTTCACTGTTAAAGCCCTGGTGAATGCCTACGAAGGTCTGTTTGGCAAAGCGCCGGTCGTTGATAAGTGGACCTTCTCAACTAACGGCGTATCCATCATGGGTCGTCACGGCATTCCGGTGATCGGCTTTGGCCCAGGTAAAGAACCTGAAGCGCACGCGCCAAACGAAAAAACCTGGAAATCTCATCTGGTGACCTGTGCCGCTATGTACGCTGCAATCCCGTTAAGCTGGCTGGCAACCGAATAATTATTCTTAACTTATTCCCCTCCGGTTCGCCGGAGGGTTTTTGGAGTTTGCTATGCGCGTATTGATCAAAAACGGCACTGTCGTTAACGCAGATGGACAAGCCAAACAGGATTTGTTGATTGAAAGCGGGATTGTTCGCCAGTTGGGCACCGATATTTCGCCGCAGCTCCCTTATGAAGAAATTGATGCCACTGGCTGTTACGTTATCCCTGGCGGCGTCGATGTCCATACACATTTCAATATTGATGTCGGCATTGCGCGCAGTTGTGATGATTTTTTTACCGGTACTCGCGCAGCCGCGTGTGGCGGTACAACAACCATTATTGACCATATGGGATTTGGCCCAAACGGTTGTCGGTTACGCCATCAACTGGAAGTTTATCGCGGTTATGCCGCCCATAAAGCGGTCATCGACTACAGCTTTCACGGTGTAATTCAGCATATTAATCACGCCATCCTCGACGAAATTCCGATGATGGTCGAAGAAGGACTGAGCAGTTTTAAACTCTATTTAACCTATCAATATAAACTCAACGATGACGAAGTGTTGCAAGCATTACGCCGCTTGCATGAGTCCGGCGCCCTGACCACTGTGCACCCGGAAAATGACGCAGCTATCGCCAGTAAGCGGGCGGAGTTCATCGCCGCCGGGCTAACCGCTCCGCGCTATCACGCATTGAGTCGACCTCTGGAATGCGAAGCAGAAGCTATCGCCCGCATGATTAACCTGGCGCAACTTGCCGGCAATGCCCCACTCTATATCGTCCATCTGTCTAACGGCTTAGGTCTGGATTATCTGCGTCTTGCCCGTGCGAATCACCAGCCAGTCTGGGTTGAAACCTGCCCACAATATCTTCTGCTGGACGAACGCAGTTACGATACAGAAGACGGAATGAAATTTATCCTTAGCCCGCCGCTGCGCAACGTTCGTGAGCAGGACAAGCTGTGGTGCAGCATCAGCGATGGTGCGATTGACGTGGTAGCGACCGATCATTGCACCTTCTCGATGGCTCAACGCCAGCAAATTTCTAAAGGCGATTTCAGTCGCTGCCCAAATGGCTTACCCGGTGTGGAAAATCGTATGCAATTGCTGTTTTCCAGCGGCGTAATGACCGGACGTATCACCCCGGAACGTTTTGTTGAGTTAACCAGTGCGATGCCCGCCAGGCTGTTTGGCCTGTGGCCACAAAAAGGATTGTTAGCGCCCGGTTCCGATGGCGACGTGGTGATTATCGATCCACGCCAGAGCCAACACATTCAACATCGCCATCTCCACGACAATGCCGACTATTCTCCCTGGGAGGGCTTTACCTGTCAGGGCGCGATTGTCAGAACCTTATCCCGTGGTGAAACGATTTTCTGCGACGGAGCCTTTACAGGCAAAGCCGGACGTGGTCGTTTCCTGCGACGCAAACCGTTTGTCCCTCCCGTGCTCTAACCACTGCCAGGGATCTATACACAATCAAGAATGATGAGTGAGGAAAAATGAGTAAGAAAATTGTTCTCGCCCTCGGCGGGAATGCGCTGGGCGACGATCTGGCCGGACAAATGAAAGCGGTAAAAATTACGTCTCAGGCAATTGTTGATTTAATTGCCCAGGGACATGAAGTTATCGTCACTCATGGTAATGGACCGCAGGTAGGCATGATTAACCAGGCATTCGAAGCTGCCGCAAAAACTGAAGCGCACTCGCCGATGCTGCCGATGTCTGTCTGTGTTGCGTTAAGTCAGGGATATATTGGTTACGATCTGCAAAATGCCTTAAGGGAAGAGCTGCTTTCTCGTGGTATTAATAAACCTGTAGCAACGCTGGTTACTCAGGTCGAAGTCGACGCTAACGATCCGGCATTCCTCCACCCGACCAAACCGATCGGATCGTTCTTTACCGAGCAGGAAGCCGAGCAACTGACAAAACAGGGTTACACCCTGAAAGAAGACGCGGGTCGTGGCTATCGTCGTGTAGTAGCCTCACCGAAGCCTGTTGATATTATTGAAAAAGAAACGGTTAAAGCTCTGGTAGATGCAGGCCAGGTGGTGATCACCGTTGGCGGTGGCGGTATTCCTGTGATTCGTGAAGGCAATCATCTGCGCGGTGCCAGCGCGGTTATCGATAAAGACTGGGCCAGCGCCCGTCTGGCAGAAATGATCGATGCCGATATGCTGATCATTCTGACTGCGGTAGAAAAAGTGGCCATTAACTTCGGTAAAGAGAATGAGCAGTGGCTCGACCGCCTGTCATTGGCCGATGCAGAACGCTTTATCGAAGAAGGTCATTTTGCGAAAGGTTCTATGCTGCCGAAAGTGGAAGCTGCCGCCTCGTTTGCTCGCTCTCGCGCAGGTCGCGAAGCACTGATTACCGTGTTGAGCAAAGCGAAAGAAGGGATTGAAGGCAAAACCGGAACGGTGATTTGTCAGTAAGTTAAAGGCCGGATGGGTAATACCATCCGGCCGTTTTCATTTAAGCCACTTCCAGCACTTCTTCTGTCGCTTTAACGCCCTGATGCATCAACATCATTAACGCCTCAAGTACGCCGCCGCCAATCGCCCTGGCTTTATCTGAAACACTGGTAAAATCAGCCGTTTCACCACGAGGGTCAATATCACCAATTTTAAAACCACCGACCACAGCCAGTCCGTCGTTCAACAAGCCACGTACCATCCCCGTCAACGGCGCTTTAATTTCATGCTCGCCAATCCAGGCAATCACATCACCCTCTTGCACCAGATCGCCTAATTTCACGTTGGAACGCATGATACCTGCCGCCGGAGCGCGAATAACTCGCCGGGTGGTATGCCCCATGATATTACCGGGAACACCTGTATTTTCCTGTGCGCAGCCGGAGTAAATCACCTGACCGAGCCAGTGCCCACGATTCGTTTCAATCACCGCATGACAATCTTTACCTGCGGTAAAGCCCGGCCCAAGCGCGATCGTCACTGGCGCCATATCTGCACGCGTACCCAAATTCTGTTCCGCAAGAATAGCGTCCACAACGCAAAGCGGTTTCAGTTCATCAAGCAGTGAACAGGCAGGATCTACCATCACCGGGATGAACCCGCGTTCGGTAAGTTTCATCGCCTCCGCAGAGCTGGTTGCCAGGCAGGCAGTGACGCCTTCGACCGTCATTTCGCCGTCGAACACGGCTTGGGCAAACGCCACGGTACAACGAATCACCGTTGGCTTTTCCACTTCCAGCATGATCACTTTGAACCCCGCATGATACAGACGCAGCGCCACACCACTGGCGATATCCCCCGCACCGCGAATCACCACCAGTTGGTGCCCGGAAGGATGCGTAGGTTTCATCATCAGCCCACCCGGCGCGTTATTTTTCACCTGTAATATTTCTGCCAGCACGCTGATGGCTATCTCCTGCGGCGTTTCCGCACCAATGTTGTAACCAACCGGCGCATGTAAACGGGCAATATGTTCTTCAGCCACGCCTTTCTCGCGCAACTGACGCAGGAAAAGCTGCACCTTGCGGCGACTTGCCAGCAAACCCAGCCATGCAATAGGCTGCTCAATGAGTTTATCGAGGGCTTCACGATCCTGATTATTCGTGGCAATCAGGACAAAATTATCAGGGCGAATCTCCAGTGCTTCTACTGCCGCGCCAAACGAATCGGCATGGAGAAGCGTAGTTGACGGCGGAAAAAGTTCAGGATTGAGGCTTTCGCGATAAATATCGGCAACGGCGATATCAAACCCTAATAACGCGGCACTCTGGGCTATCGCCCGGTTGACATGCCCCGCGCCGATCAACACCAGACGTGGTCGCATACCATGTACGCTGATAAACACTGACATTGCGCCTCCGCAATCTGACCCGACGGCATCCGCGCCGTTACGAGCCATGCGCCCGTGGAATAATCGCGGCTTACGTTCCTGCAATGCCTGAAGCGACTCTTCAATCACCTTCCGCTCAACCATTCCGCCGCCAATTGTGCCGACGATAGAACCATCGGCACGCACTAACATTTGTGCAGAATGACGGGGTGTAGAACCTCGGCTATCAACAATTTGCGCCATCGCAAACGGACAATTTTGCTCTTCGAGTTTTGCAGCCTCTGTGAAAATATTCATACCAACCTCAATGGATATCCTTTCAGTAACCCGGAATGCCCGAGCTGCTAATTCACAAATCTGCGCGCGATTGCAGGATGTTCTTGTATATCGCCCAGCCAGATTGCCTCTACGTCATGTTGTTGCAGCGGTTTGAGTAGCTCGCTTTGCGCAATCGCATTCTCACATTGAGAAAAACGGTTAATGAACCAGACTCGCCGACAGCCTTGCGGTACGTTTTTAAACGCGCCCTGCGGATGGCGAACCCGCGCAACGAGATCGCTAAGTTGCAAGGTTGCATCTGGTGTTAACCCAGTAATATCAGCAAACTGCGACCAGCGATGGACATTTTCGGCGCCAACTTTAGCGCCCAAAATATGCCCTCCCATCACAGCAATCACGCAGCAACTGCTTTTGGGTATGCAAGGTTCGTGCTCATCCGGCGCTTTTAACGGCATTCCACGCGAGCCATCTGCCTCAATGAGAATTACGTCACATTCTGGTCGTTGCGCCAGTACATCAATGGTATCTGGCGTAAATCCCTGCGCTTTTCCCTGTTTCGCTTTGAAGCGGTGAAAACAAAATGCAATGGGGGATGTGAGAGACGCATGAGGAAGCATGGCGGGATCGCGACAGAAAACCACGGGCCAGTGAGACGTTGGTATAAACATATGTGTCGTCGTCGTGATTAACACGCGCCTGCCACTAGACTGAAGTAACTCTGCCAGCCAAAAAAGCAGACTGGTTTTTCCCCCAGCACCAACAACAGAAATGACTGCCGGAGCGTTCTGCACGCCTAAATCAATGAATAATGCTGATGGGTCAATTATACTTTTCACGAGTCTTCATAGACCTCTCTGGGATAAATTAACCCACAAATTCATTAACCAGGAAGTAACGCAATTTTCAGGCGTTATTAACCGATATAAATAATGGAATCACTATGTCAGCCATCGACTGTATAATTACCGCTGCTGGATTATCATCAAGAATGGGACAATGGAAAATGATGTTACCCTGGCAACAGGAAACAATTCTTGATGCAAGTATCAAAAACGCGTTGCAGTTTTGTAGTCGAATTATTTTAGTTACGGGTTTTCGCGCTAATGAACTGCATCATCGCTACGAGAACACTGACAATATTACTCTTATTTATAATCCAGATTATGAGCAGGGCTTACTGACCTCGGTGAAGGCTGCTGCTCCCGAAGTGCAAACCGAACATTGCTTTATTACTCATGGCGACATGCCGAGCATTAATGCAAATATTTTCAATAAAATCTGGAAGTTACGCAATGACGGCGCAATACTCCCACTCCACAATGGCATTCCTGGTCATCCCATTTTAATCTCAAAGTCGAGTCTGATGCAGGCTATCCAACGCCCCAACGTGACCAATATGCGTCAGGCATTGCAAATGGGTGAGCATTATTCCGTCGAAATAGAAGATGAAGAAATAATTTTAGATATTGATACCCCCGAGGACTTTATTTATGCGCAAAAGCGGCATACTAAATTTTAGAAAATCAGGTTAAACGATTGCGTTCAAATATTCATTCCACTCAGCTCGTTTTTATCATAATGATAAGGAGTCACTGATTTTGAGAAATGAGAAAAAATGATAAAAGCCCTGACAATAATAAATCTCAGTAGTGATTTTAATTCTCATTTAGCACCTGTGAGATCATTCACAAAAAACCATTAAGTTTCGAGGCGCCTCACATTTTTTTATATTTCAGGACCAACCTGGCAATAGTGGTGCGATTGTTGCTCTGTCTCCTTAAACCACCGGATTTATCAATACCGGTTACTCAATGATATCTGTATAAGCTAAGGAGAGGGTTATGGGGGATATTATGCGTCCCATTCCGTTTGAGGAACTTTTGACGCGCATATTTGATGAATACCAACAACAACGCTCAATCTTTGGTATTCCTGAGCAACAGTTTTACTCACCCGTAAAAGGTAAATCTGTCGGCGTCTTCGGTGAAACCTGTGCCACCCCCGTCGGCCCTGCCGCTGGTCCGCACACGCAACTCGCGCAAAACATCGTCACCTCCTGGCTGACTGGCGGACGCTTCATCGAACTAAAAACCGTCCAGATTCTTGATCGTCTGGAGCTGGAAAAGCCTTGTATCGACGCCGAAGATGAGTGCTTTAACACCGAATGGTCCACCGAATTTACCCTGCTTAAAGCCTGGGATGAATACCTCAAAGCCTGGTTTGCCCTGCATCTTCTCGAAGCGATGTTCCAGCCTTCTGACTCCGGTAAATCGTTCATCTTTAATATGAGCGTCGGTTACAACCTCGAAGGCATTAAGCAGCCGCCGATGCAGCAGTTCATCGACAATATGATGGACGCATCTGACCATCCGAAATTCGCTCAATACCGCGATACGCTGAATAAACTCCTCCTCGATGACGCATTTTTAGCCCGTCACGGATTACAAGAAAAACGTGAAAGCTTGCAGGCCTTGCCAGCCCGTATCCCCACCAGCATGGTACAAGGCGTTACCCTCTCCACCATGCACGGCTGCCCTCCGCATGAAATCGAAGCCATTTGCCGCTACATGCTGGAAGAAAAAGAGCTGAACACCTTTGTGAAACTCAACCCGACCTTACTGGGGTACGCGCGTGTTCGTGAGATTCTTGATGGATGTGGATTCGATTACATCGGCTTAAAAGAAGAGTCATTTGATCACGACCTCAAGCTGACGCAGGCGCTGGAAATGCTGGAACGCCTGATGGCTCTGGCAAAAGAAAAATCACTCGGCTTTGGCGTCAAACTGACTAACACTCTCGGCACCATCAATAACAAAGGCGCACTGCCTGGTGAAGAGATGTATATGTCCGGCCGTGCGCTGTTCCCGCTCTCTATCAATGTCGCAGCAGTTCTGTCCCGCGCCTTTGACGGCAAACTGCCAATTTCTTATTCCGGTGGTGCCAGCCAGCTGACTATCCGCGATATTTTCGATACTGGCATTCGCCCAATCACCATGGCAACCGACTTGCTGAAACCAGGCGGCTATCTGCGTTTAAGTGCCTGTATGCGCGAGCTGGAAGGCTCCGACGCCTGGGGACTTGACCACGTTGACGTGGAACGACTGAGCAAGCTGGCCGCAGATGCGCTGACCATGGAATACACCCAGAAACACTGGAAGCCAGAAGAGCGGATAGAAGTGGCAGAAGACCTGCCGCTGACCGACTGCTACGTTGCCCCCTGTGTCACTGCCTGCGCCATCAAACAGGATATTCCGGAATACATTCGACTGTTGGGCGAACATCGTTATGCCGACGCGCTGGAACTCATCTACCAACGTAATGCCCTGCCCGCCATTACTGGTCACATTTGCGATCACCAGTGCCAGTACAACTGTACCCGCCTGGATTACGACAGTGCGCTGAATATCCGCGAACTGAAAAAAGTCGCCCTGGAAAAAGGCTGGGATGAATACAAACAACGCTGGCACAAACCAGCGGGTTCTGGTTCTCGCCATCCGGTTGCCGTCATTGGCGCGGGTCCTGCGGGTCTGGCTGCAGGTTACTTCCTTGCCAGAGCGGGGCATCCGGTCACACTGTTTGAACGCGAAGCTAACGCCGGCGGCGTGGTGAAAAATATCATTCCCCAATTCCGTATTCCTGCTGAGTTGATTCAGCACGATATCAATTTTGTTGCCGATCACGGCGTGAAATTTGAGTATGACTGCTCACCGGATCTGACCGTCGAACAGTTAAAAAATCAGGGTTTCCACTATGTTCTGATTGCCACCGGCACCGATAAAAACAGCGGTGTGAAACTGGCTGGCGACAACCAGAATGTCTGGAAATCCCTCCCCTTCCTGCGTGAGTACAACAAAGGAACGGCGCTCAAGCTGGGCAAACATGTGGTGATTGTCGGTGCGGGTAACACCGCAATGGACTGCGCCCGCGCGGCATTACGCGTGCCGGGCGTAGAAAAAGCGACTGTCGTTTACCGTCGTTCACTGCAAGAGATGCCAGCATGGCGCGAAGAGTATGAAGAAGCACTACACGATGGCGTAGAGTTCCGTTTCCTCAATAACCCAGAACGTTTTGATGCGGATGGCACCTTAACGTTGCGCGTCATGTCGCTTGGCGAACCTGATGAGAAAGGTCGCCGCCGTCCGGTTGAAACCAGCGAAACGGTAACGCTGCACGTAGACAGCCTGATCACCGCCATTGGCGAACAGCAGGATACTGAAGCCCTGAATGCGATGGGCGTGCCGCTGGACAAAAACGGCTGGCCTGATGTCGACCATAACGGTGAGACCCGCCTGACTGACGTCTTTATGATCGGTGACGTACAGCGCGGACCGTCCTCTATCGTTGCCGCAGTTGGCACCGCTCGTCGGGCTACCGATGCCATCCTTAGTCGGGAAAATATTCGCTCCCACCAGAACGATAAACACTGGAACAACGTCAACCCGGCGGAAATCTACCAACGTAAAGGTGATATCTCAGTCACCCTGGTGAACAGCGACGATCGCGACGCGTTTGTCGCCCAGGAAGCCGCTCGCTGCCTTGAATGTAACTACGTTTGCAGCAAGTGTGTAGATGTCTGCCCGAACCGCGCCAACGTCTCAATTGCCGTCCCTGGCTTCCAGAACCGTTTCCAGACGCTGCACCTTGACGCTTACTGCAACGAATGCGGCAACTGCGCCCAGTTCTGCCCGTGGAACGGTAAACCGTACAAAGACAAAATCACCGTCTTTAGTCTGTCGCAAGACTTTGATAACAGCAGCAATCCAGGCTTCCTGGTGGAAGATGAGCGTGTACGTGTCCGTCTGAATAACCAGAGTTGGGTGTTGAACATCAATAGCGAAGGTCAGTTCGACAACGTACCGCCAGAGCTGAACGATATGTGCCGCATTATCAGCCATGTCCACCAGTATCATCATTATCTGCTGGGCCGCGTGGAGGTGTAATCATGTTGATTCTGAAGAATGTCACCGCAGTGCAGTTACACCCGGCAAAAGTGCAGGAAGGCGTCGATATCGCCATCGAAAATGATGTGATTGTCGCGATCGGCGATGCTCTGACGCAGCGTTATCCTGACGCCAGCTACAAAGAGATGCATGGCCGGATTGTGATGCCTGGGATTGTCTGCTCGCACAACCATTTTTACTCGGGACTTTCGCGCGGAATTATGGCGAACATCGCCCCCTGCCCGGATTTCATCTCAACGCTGAAAAATCTCTGGTGGCGGCTCGATCGTGCCCTTGATGAAGAGTCGCTCTATTACAGCGGGCTGATTTGTTCACTCGAAGCAATCAAGAGCGGATGCACGTCGGTTATCGATCACCATGCTTCCCCGGCTTATATCGGCGGGTCGCTCTCGACGCTGCGCAACGCATTTTTAAAAGTTGGCCTGCGTGCGATGACCTGTTTTGAAACCACTGACCGTAACAACGGCATCACAGAGTTACAGGAAGGTGTAGAAGAAAACATCCGTTTCGCCCGTCAGATTGACGACGCGAAGAAAGCGGCTACCGAGCCATATCTGGTCGAAGCGCATATTGGTGCTCACGCGCCGTTTACTGTGCCGGATGCAGGTCTGGAAATGCTGCGCGAAGCCGTAAAAGCCACCGGGCGTGGTTTACACATTCACGCTGCTGAAGATCTTTACGACGTTTCTCACAGTCACCACTGGTACGGCAAAGATCTGCTGGCACGGCTGGCGCAATTCGATCTTATCGATAGCAAAACGCTGGTCGCCCACGGCCTGTATCTGTCGAAAGAGGATATCGCCCTGCTTAATCAGCGTGACGCGTTCCTGGTACATAACGCCCGCTCCAACATGAATAACCATGTTGGTTACAACCATCATCTTAGCGATATCCGCAATCTGGCGCTGGGAACCGACGGCATCGGTTCAGACATGTTTGAAGAGATGAAATTCGCCTTCTTTAAACATCGTGACGCTGGTGGTCCGCTGTGGCCTGACAGTTTTGCCAAAGCCCTGACTAACGGCAACGAACTAATGAGTCGCAACTTTGGTGCGAAATTCGGCCTGCTGGAAGCCGGTTATAAAGCCGATTTAACCATTTGCGATTACAACTCGCCAACGCCGTTGCTGGCGGACAATATCGCCGGTCATATCGCTTTCGGCATGGGTTCAGGCAGCGTTCACAGCGTGATGGTCAACGGTGTGATGGTCTATGAAGACCGTCAGTTTAACTTCGATTGCGATTCCATTTATGCGCAAGCCAGAAAAGCCGCCGCCGGTATGTGGCGTCGGATGGATGCGCTGGCATAAATGACAGATACCCTCTTCCTTCAGGGAAGAGGGTTAAATAAGGAAAGAAGATGATTGAACAATTTTTCAGACCCGACTCTGTCGAACAGGCGCTGGAACTGAAGCGCCGCTACCAGGATGAAGCAGTCTGGTTTGCCGGGGGCAGCAAACTCAACGCCACACCAACCCGTACCGATAAAAAGATTGCCATTTCCTTGCAGGATCTGGAGCTGGACTGGGTTGACTGGGATAACGGCGCACTGCGTATTGGCGCAATGTCTCGCTTGCAGCCACTGCGTGATGCGCGATTTATTCCTGCAGCTTTGCGTGAAGCCCTCGGCTTTGTCTACTCTCGCCATGTTCGTAATTAGTCGACCATTGGTGGCGAAATCGCCGCCCGGCAGGAAGAGTCGGTGTTGCTTCCCGTCTTGCTGGCACTGGATGCTGAACTGGTTTTTGGCAACGGTGAAACGCTGTCAATTGAGGACTACCTGTCCTGCCCATGCGATCGTCTGCTGACGGAAATCATCATTAAAGATCCGTATCGCACCTGCGCGACTCGCAAAATTAGCCGTTCCCAGGCTGGGTTAACGGTGGTGACTGCGGCCGTTGCGTTAACCGACCACGACGGTATGCGAATTGCGCTGGATGGCGTCGCCAGTAAAGCACTGCGTTTGCACGATGTCGAAAAACAAAATCTGGAAGGTAATGCACTGGAGCAGGCCGTCGCCAACGCCATTTTCCCGCAGGAAGATTTGCGGGGCAGCGTGGCCTATAAACGCTATATCACGGGAGTTCTGGTAGCCGACCTGTATGCCGACTGCCAACAGGCTGGGGAGGAAGCCGTATGATTATCCACTTTACTTTAAATGGCGCGCCCCAGGCGCTAACCGTTAATCCTGGCGAAAACGTGCAAAAGCTGTTGTTTAACATGGGAATGCACTCTGTACGTAACAGTGATGATGGTTTCGGTTTTGCCGGTTCTGACGCAATTATCTTTAACGGTAATATCGTCAACGCATCCCTGCTTATTGCCGCACAGTTAGAAAAAGCAGACATTCGTACCGCAGAATCGCTGGGCAAATGGAACGAGTTAAGTCTGGTTCAGCAGGCAATGGTTAATGTCGGCGTGGTGCAGTCCGGTTATAACGATCCGGCTGCGGCTCTGATTATTACCGATCTTCTTGATCGCATCGCCGCACCTACCCGTGAAGAGATCGACGACGCGCTTTCTGGTCTGTTCAGCCGCGATGCAGGCTGGCAACAATACTACCAGGTCGTTGAACTGGCGGTTGCGCGTAAAAATAACCCGCAGGCCACAATTGATATCGCCCCGACTTTCCGCGATGACCTTGAAGTCATTGGTAAGCACTATCCTAAAACTGATGCCGCGAAAATGGTGCAGGCGAAACCCTGCTATGTTGAAGACCGCGTAACGGCTGACGCCTGCGTCATTAAAATGTTACGTAGCCCACACGCTCACGCACTGATTACCCATCTGGATGTCAGCAAAGCCGAAGCTTTACCGGGCGTCGTTCACGTTATTACTCACCTGAATTGCCCGGACATCTATTACACCCCTGGTGGTCAGAGCGCGCCGGAACCGTCACCACTTGACCGCCGCATGTTCGGCAAGAAAATGCGTCACGTCGGCGATCGCGTTGCTGCGGTCGTTGCTGAAAGTGAAGAAATTGCGCTCGAAGCACTGAAGCTCATTGACGTTGAATATGAAGTGCTTAAACCGGTAATGTCGATTGACGAGGCAATGGCGGAAGATGCGCCTGTCGT
Organism: Escherichia sp. MOD1-EC6475; assembly: GCF_003046645.1. Classification (NCBI taxonomy): domain Bacteria; kingdom Pseudomonadati; phylum Pseudomonadota; class Gammaproteobacteria; order Enterobacterales; family Enterobacteriaceae; genus Escherichia; species Escherichia sp. MOD1-EC6475. The sequence goes on from NZ_PZKQ01000052.1 coordinate 25,235, forward strand.
ACACGATGAACCGGTGGTGTATGTGGCTGGTGCGCCAGATACTCTGGAAGATGATAACAGCCATGCAGCCCAGCGCGGCGAGCATATGATCATTAACTTCCCTATCGGTTCTCGCCCACGCAAAAATATCGCCGCCAGTATTCATGGACATATTGGCGATATGGATAAAGGCTTTGCCGATGCCGATGTGATCATTGAGAGAACCTATAACTCAACGCAGGCACAGCAGTGCCCGACTGAAACACATATCTGCTTTACCCGGATGGACGGCGATCGTCTGGTTATCCACGCCTCCACCCAGGTACCATGGCACTTACGCCGCCAGGTCGCGCGCCTCGTGGGCATGAAACAGCATAAAGTTCATGTCATTAAAGAGCGAGTTGGCGGCGGTTTTGGTTCCAAACAGGACATCCTGCTAGAAGAAGTGTGCGCCTGGGCAACCTGCGTGACCGGGCGTCCGGTACTGTTCCGCTACACCCGTGAAGAAGAGTTTATTGCTAACACCTCTCGTCACGTCGCGAAAGTCACCGTCAAACTGGGAGCGAAAAAAGATGGTCGCCTGACGGCAGTGAAGATGGATTTCCGCGCCAACACTGGCCCTTACGGCAACCACTCACTCACCGTACCGTGTAACGGACCGGCGCTGTCGCTGCCGTTATATCCGTGCGATAACGTCGATTTCCAGGTCACCACCTACTACAGCAACATTTGCCCAAATGGTGCTTATCAGGGTTATGGCGCACCGAAAGGTAACTTCGCTATCACCATGGCATTAGCGGAACTGGCTGAACAGTTACAGATCGACCAACTGGAAATTATCGAACGTAACCGGGTACACGAAGGGCAAGAGCTGAAAATTCTCGGTGCAATCGGTGAAGGTAAAGCGCCGACCTCTGTTCCTTCCGCCGCCAGCTGCGCACTGGAAGAGATCCTGCGTCAGGGTCGCGAGATGATCCAATGGTCTTCACCGAAACCGCAAAATGGTGACTGGCGCATTGGTCGTGGCGTTGCCATTATCATGCAGAAATCGGGGATCCCGGATATCGATCAGGCTAACTGCATGATCAAACTGGAATCAGACGGCACCTTTATCGTTCACTCCGGTGGTGCAGATATCGGAACCGGCCTGGATACTGTGGTGACCAAACTGGCGGCAGAAGTGCTGCATTGCCCGCCGCAGGACGTGCATGTTATCTCCGGTGACACCGACCATGCGCTGTTTGATAAAGGCGCGTATGCCTCATCCGGTACTTGCTTCTCAGGCAACGCGGCGCGTATGGCAGCGGAAAATCTGCGGGAGAAAATCCTGTTCCACGGTGCACAAATGTTGGGTGAGCCACTGGAAGATGTTCAACTGGCAACGCCGGGCGTCGTGCGCGGTAAGAAAGGCGAAGTGAGTTTCGGGGATATTGCCCATAAAGGCGAAACCGGTACTGGCTTTGGTTCACTGGTGGGAACAGCCAGTTACATCACGCCTGATTTCGCCTTCCCGTATGGCGCAAACTTTGCCGAAGTTGCCGTTAACACGCGTACCGGTGAAATCCGCCTGGACAAATTCTACGCCCTGCTGGATTGCGGTACGCCGGTCAATCCGGAGTTAGCGTTGGGACAAATCTACGGCGCTACCCTGCGTGCTATCGGACACAGTATGAGCGAAGAAATCATTTATGACACCGAAGGTCACCCGTTAACCCGCGATTTACGCAGTTACGGCGCACCGAAAATTGGAGACATCCCACGTGATTTCCGTGCCGTACTGGTGCCGAGCGACGATAAAGTCGGCCCGTTCGGGGCGAAGTCCATCTCGGAAATTGGCGTAAATGGCGCAGCACCAGCAATAGCTACCGCAATTCACGATGCCTGCGGCATCTGGTTACGCGAATGGCATTTCACGCCGGAGAAAATACTCGCCGCGCTGGAAAAAATATAAGTAATAAATGGCCGCTTCGGCGGCCTGGATTGCTGACAAACGCGAAATGGCCTGATGCGCTGCGCTTATCAGACCTACATGTCGACTGCAATATATTGAGTTAGCATGATTTGGCAGGCGGATAAGGCGTTCACGCCGCATCCGGCATGAACAAAGCGCGATTTATCAACAATCTGTTACCGCTTCTGCGGCCTGTTTCTCTGTTTGAACGATGACTAAATAGTAACTGCGAAAATGAGATAAGCCGTTCTCAAGGCGTCCTGCGCCCCAAATTCGTGGGTATTTATTTTACTGATTCAGATGATCAAATTTACTTTAAAAGGAGTGAAGGGATGTCTGATATAAACCATGCAGGTTCCGACCTTATATTTGAACTGGAGGATCGCCCTCCCTTTCATCAGGCTATTGTTGGCGCAATTACCCATCTGTTAGCAATTTTCGTTCCGATGGTGACTCCCGCATTAATTGTGGGTGCGGCCTTACAACTTTCCGCAGAAACAACCGCCTATCTGGTTTCAATGGCGATGATCGCCTCCGGCATTGGAACATGGTTACAGGTAAACCGTTATGGCATCGTGGGTTCCGGTTTACTCTCCATTCAGTCAGTCAATTTTTCATTTGTTACCGTCATGATTGCGCTGGGCAGCAGCATGAAAAGCGACGGTTTTCACGAAGAGTTAATCATGTCGTCGCTGCTTGGCGTTTCCTTCGTCGGCGCATTTCTGGTTGTCGGTTCTTCTTTTATCCTGCCTTATCTACGTCGGGTTATCACCCCCACCGTCAGCGGCATTGTGGTGCTGATGATCGGCTTAAGCCTGATTAAAGTCGGCATTATCGATTTTGGCGGTGGATTTGCAGCCAAAAGCAGCGGTACGTTCGGCAATTACGAACATCTCGGCGTTGGTTTATTGGTTTTGATTGTGGTGATCGGCTTTAACTGCTGCCGTAGTCCGTTGCTACGCATGGGCGGGATCGCCATCGGGCTTTGCGTCGGCTATATCGCGTCGTTATGTCTTGGCATGGTGGATTTCAGCAGTATGCGCAACCTGCCGTTAATCACTATCCCACATCCGTTCAAATACGGATTTAGTTTCAGCTTCCATCAGTTCCTGGTGGTCGGCACTATTTATCTGCTTAGCGTGCTGGAGGCAGTAGGCGATATCACCGCCACGGCAATGGTTTCCCGCCGTCCTATTCAGGGTGATGAATATCAGTCCCGACTGAAAGGTGGCGTGCTGGCAGATGGTCTGGTCTCTGTTATCGCCTCCGCTGTCGGTTCATTACCGCTAACCACGTTTGCGCAAAATAATGGGGTTATTCAGATGACTGGCGTCGCTTCACGTTATGTCGGGCGAACCATCGCGGTTATGTTGGTTATCCTCGGGTTATTTCCGATGATCGGCGGCTTCTTCACCACTATCCCCTCGGCAGTTCTGGGGGGCGCAATGACGTTAATGTTTTCCATGATTGCCATTGCCGGTATCCGCATCATTATCACCAATGGCTTAAAACGCCGTGAAACACTTATCGTCGCCACCTCATTAGGTTTAGGTCTTGGTGTTTCCTACGATCCCGAAATTTTTAAAATATTGCCTGCCTCTATTTATGTATTAGTTGAAAACCCTATTTGTGCAGGCGGGTTAACTGCGATTTTATTAAATATTATTCTCCCTGGTGGCTACCGACAGGAAAACGTTCTGCCTGGTATTACCTCAGCGGAAGAGATGGATTAAAAGTAAAGGAGTCAATGATGTCAGGAGAACACACGTTAAAAGCAGTACGAGGCAGTTTTATTGATGTCACCCGTACAGTCGATAACCCGGAAGAGATCGCCTCTGCGCTGCGATTTATTGAGGATGGTTTACTGCTCATTAAACAAGGGAAAGTGGAGTGGTTTGGCAAATGGGAGGACGGAAAGCATCAAATTCCTGACACCATTCGCGTTCGCGACTATCGCGGCAAACTGATAGTTCCGGGCTTTGTCGATACACATATCCATTATCCGCAAAGTGAAATGGTCGGTGCCTATGGCGAGCAGTTGCTGGAATGGCTGAATAAACACACCTTCCCCACAGAGCGTCGTTATGAGGATTTAGAATATGCCCGCGAAATGTCGGCATTTTTCATCAAACAGTTATTGCGCAACGGCACAACCACGGCGCTAGTGTTTGGGACCGTTCATCCGCAATCCGTTGATGCGCTGTTTGAAGCCGCCAGTCATATCAATATGCGCATGATTGCCGGCAAGGTGATGATGGATCGCAATGCGCCGGATTATCTGCTCGATACCGCAGAAAGCAGCTATCACCAAAGCAAAGAACTGATCAAACGCTGGCACAAAAATGGACGTCTGTTATACGCCATTACGCCGCGCTTCGCACCGACTTCATCTCCCGAACAGATGGCAATGGCGCAACGCCTGAAAGAAGAGTTTCCCGATACGTGGATACATACCCATCTGTGTGAAAACAAAGATGAAATTGCCTGGGTGAAAGAGCTTTATCCTGAACATGATGGTTATCTGGATGTTTATCACCAGTATGGCCTGACAGGTAAAAACTGCGTCTTTGCTCACTGCGTCCATCTGGAAGAAAAAGAGTGGGATCGTCTCAGCGAGACTAAATCCAGCATCGCGTTTTGTCCAACCTCCAACCTTTATCTCGGCAGCGGCTTATTCAACCTGAAAAAAGCATGGAATAAGAAAGTCAAAGTTGGCATGGGGACTGACATTGGCGCAGGAACCACCTTCAACATGCTGCAGACACTGAACGAAGCCTACAAAGTATTGCAGCTACAGGGCTATCGTCTCTCAGCATATGAAGCATTTTATCTTGCCACGCTCGGTGGCGCAAAATCTCTGGGACTTGACGATCTGATCGGCAACTTTATACCAGGCAAAGAGGCTGATTTCGTGGTGATGGAACCTACCGCCACACCGCTGCAGCAACTGCGCTATGACAACTCTGTTTCTTTAGTCGACAAATTGTTCGTGATGATGACGTTGGGCGATGACCGTTCTATCTATCGCACCTACGTTGATGGTCGTCTGGTGTACGAACGTAACTAATAATAAACCTCGTGAGGACATCATTATGTCTGGAGACATCCTACAAACACCGGACGCACCAAAGCCACAGGGCGCGCTGGATAATTATTTTAAAATTACCGCTCGTGGCAGCAGCGTTCGCCAGGAGGTACTGGCGGGTCTGACCACATTCCTCGCTATGGTTTACTCCGTTATCGTAGTGCCGGGAATGCTGGGTAAAGCAGGTTTTCCTCCCGCAGCGGTCTTCGTTGCCACCTGTCTGGTCGCAGGCTTCGGCTCTCTGCTGATGGGGTTATGGGCTAACCTGCCAATGGCGATTGGTTGCGCCATTTCCTTGACAGCATTTACTGCATTCAGCCTGGTACTTGGGCAACAAATTAGCGTTCCGGTAGCACTAGGGGCGGTCTTTCTGATGGGGCTGATATTTACCGCTATCTCCGTAACTGGCGTGCGAACCTGGATCTTACGCAATTTACCAATGGGTATTGCGCACGGTACAGGTATCGGTATTGGTCTGTTCCTGCTACTGATTGCCGCTAACGGCGTAGGTATGGTCATCAAAAACCCGATTGAAGGCTTACCAGTTGCGCTTGGTGCGTTTACCTCTTTCCCGGTGCTGATGAGCTTGCTGGGATTAGCGGTGATTTTCGGCCTGGAGAAGTGCCGCGTACCTGGTGGGATCTTGTTGGTCATTATCGCCATCTCGATCATCGGCTTAATTTTTGATCCGGCGGTGAAATACCACGGTCTGGTGGCAATGCCGAGTCTGACTGGCGAAGATGGAAAATCTCTAATTTTCAGCCTGGATATTATGGGCGCGCTCCAGCCAACCGTACTTCCGAGTGTACTGGCATTAGTGATGACTGCTGTGTTTGACGCCACCGGCACCATCCGTGCAGTAGCCGGTCAGGCGAATCTGCTGGATAAAGACAACCAAATAATCAACGGTGGCAAAGCCCTGACCAGTGACTCGGTTAGCTCAATATTCTCCGGTTTAGTGGGTGCGGCACCTGCGGCAGTTTATATCGAATCAGCGGCAGGAACCGCCGCCGGAGGCAAAACCGGTTTGACCGCTACCGTGGTTGGTGCATTGTTCCTGTTGATTCTGTTTTTATCTCCGCTGTCGTTTCTGATCCCTGGGTATGCCACAGCCCCTGCACTGATGTACGTTGGTCTACTGATGTTAAGCAACGTTTCGAAGCTGGATTTCAACGACTTTATTGATGCAATGGCCGGACTGGTGTGTGCCGTGTTCATCGTCCTGACCTGCAATATCGTTACCGGTATTATGCTGGGCTTTGTGACGCTGGTTGTAGGTCGCGTCTTTGCTCGCGAATGGCAAAAACTGAATATTGGTACGGTTATCATTACCGTCGCCCTGGTCGCGTTTTACGCTGGTGGTTGGGCTATTTAAGAGATTCTCCGCGCCTTTCAGCGCGGAGATTTCTATCAGAGATGATTCTCGCCGCTGGCAGCAATACGCTGCTGGCGGATTTGCCTGAGTTCTCTCTCAGTCATCAACTGCAACGCCTGCGTTGGGCAAGATTCAACGCAGGCTGGCCCCTCTTCCCGCTGTTCACAGAGATCGCATTTCACGATGAGTTGGCGAGTATGTCCGGGCAAAGACTGAACAGTGATCATCCCAAACGGGCACGCACTGACACAACTCTGACAGCCAATACAGCGGGCAGAATTTGCCTGTACCACCTGTTCGCCCATCGTCAGCGCCTGCACGGGGCAAGCGCCAACACAAGGGGCGTTTTCGCACTGATGGCACATCACCGGCGCACTAATGTTGTTCAGACGCTGCACTTTTAAACGTGGGAGAAAGAAACTCGCATTCAACTCCTGTTCTAACGGATGGGCGACCACGCAAGCCACTTCGCAAGTACGGCAGCCAATACAGTCAGCTGGATTAACGATAATTAACGATTTCATCGCGATGCCTTCGTATTAAACATAGCTAACATATCGTGTGCCGCCTGTCTTCCTGCGGCCATTGCGGTGACGACCAGATCCGCACCATGAACGGCATCACCACCGGCAAAAACCTTTTTCAGATGCGTCTGGGTGGATAAATGCCCTGCATCGCCAGTTTTTATCAGCCCCCATTTATCAAGTTTAATGCCGCTGCCCTGCAACCACGGCATGGCATGTGCCTGGAAGCCAAAGGCCATAATCAGCACATCGGCGGGCAGTTCAAACTCAGATCTCGCCACCGGACGTGGACGACGGCGACCATCAGGCCCCGGCTCACCCATTGCGGTACGAATCAAGCCCACCGCCTTTAAGCGCCCGTTATCATCAAGAGCGATATATTGCGGCTGAACATTGAACAGAAACTCAACGCCTTCCTCACGCGCATTAACCACCTCTTTTCGCGAGCCGGGCATACTGACTTCATCACGCCGATAAGCACAGGTCACACTGGCGGCCTTCAGGCGAATGGATGTGCGCAGGCAATCCATTGTTGTATCGCCGCCCCCCAATACGACAACTCGCTTACCTTCTACATCCGTCAGCGGATACTCTGCAGACTCTGGCAGCCCCATCAACTGGCGAGTATGCGCGGTCAGAAACGGTAGCGCCTGAATCACACCGGGCGCATCTTCATGCGGCAGATCCGCTCGCATCATCCCGTAAGTCCCCACGCCAAGAAAAACAGCGTCATATTCTGTCGTTAAGTCGTTGAAAGAGATATCACGACCAATTTCACAGTTGAGATGAAAGTCGATCCCCATCGCGGTGAATATCTCCCGCCGCTGGCTTAACACCGCTTTATCGAGCTTGAAAGGAGGAATACCAAAGGTGAGCATACCGCCGATTTCCGGATGGCGATCAAAGACATCAACATGAACGCCGGCGCGCGCCAGAATATCGGCACACCCCAGCCCTGCTGGCCCAGCGCCAATCACAGCTACCCGTTCCATACGCGGAACGACCTGGCTGACATCGGGACGCCAGCCCATCGCCAGCGCGGTATCGGTGATGTAGCGTTCCAGATTACCGATAGAGACTGCGCCAGAGTGATCTTTCAAAGTACATGCGCCTTCACAAAGACGGTCCTGTGGACATACCCTGCCGCAGATTTCTGGTAAGGAGCTGGTCTGGTGGCAGAGTTCTGCCGCTTCAATAATCTTCCCTTCCTGTACCAGATGGATGTAATCCGGAATGGCGTTATGCAACGGACAATGCCAGTTACAGTTGGCTTTTTTGGCACAATAAACACAGCGGTCACTCTCATAAGTTGCTTGTTGCGGATCCAGTCCACAATAGATTTCGCCAAAGTGGGTTTTACGCTCACTCGCTGAAATTTTATCTGCACCTTTACGCGGGTTAACGGGGAGCAACGCTGCACGGCGAGATGGCTGAGCATCTGATGACGCCTTTCCTTCTACCGTTTTGCGCTGGCGGGTCATCTTTATCTGCTGTAACCCTTTATCGTCCATCAGCCTTAACGCCTGTGTTGGGCAGACCTCAATACAGGCTTGCGCGCCGGAACTGCGCTGGTTACAAAGGTCACATTTCTGCGCAATAGAACCGACCATCTCGATTACGCCAAAGGGGCAAGCGATTGCGCATCTTTTACAACCAATACACTTTTGCTCGTCCAGTTGTACGCTATCAGGCTGGAAAGTCAGAGCATTTACCGGGCAAACCGTAACGCAGGGGGCATTGTTGCAATGATGACAGGCCACCGGATTCGCGTGCAGGCCTTTCCCAACAATGTGAATACGGGGTCTAAAGTCACTGTAGCTCTGCGGCCAGTTTTCTTGATTGTGTGCCGCCGCACAGGCAATTTCACAGGCATGACAGCCTATACATTCCGCAGCTTCAGCAGCGATAAACTTATTCATTTGCATCCCTTTCATTTGATGAGTTATGTCTTCTCAAATGTCGCGATGCAATAAACGGGCATATATTATAAAACGTGTCCGCTTTAATGATATTTTGCGACTGAGGTCAAATTATTACCCCTCAATCTGTGCCGCTTTCATTAATTAAGCGCCGTCGCTGAAAACAGAGTAATCCAACTCAAAAGCATTAAATGCGAGAGTGCGACATGCCAGAATGATTAAAGACATATCAATATGAGAAAATTAAAGATAATTCCATTGTCTTATTCTTTTCTCATTTTCTCGGTTTAACCAGGATTATGTGATTGCCTCCGCATTTCCATTCTATAACTTCCCTTCCTCGTTAAAACTGGCATCCCACGAGCATGTCATTAAACAGTTTTATTAACGTAAACGGTTGCATTTCACTCTGGCGAGCGAAAGGAGAATGACTGATGAGCGCCATAGATTCCCAACTTCCCTCATCTTCAGGGCAAGACCGCCCCACCGATGAGGTTGACCGCATATTATCACCAGGAAAGTTGATCATACTCGGTCTGCAACACGTACTTGTGATGTATGCAGGCGCAGTCGCTGTACCACTGATGATTGGTGACAGACTCGGCCTTACCAAAGAGGCGATAGCGATGCTTATTAGCTCCGACCTCTTTTGCTGCGGTATCGTCACACTTTTGCAATGCATTGGCATCGGTCGTTTTATGGGGATTCGCCTGCCCGTTATTATGTCAGTGACCTTTGCAGCTGTAACGCCAATGATAGCTATCGGGATGAACCCGGATATCGGGCTGCTGGGGATTTTTGGCGCAACCATCGCAGCCGGATTTATCACCACATTATTAGCGCCGCTTATTGGTCGCTTAATGCCTTTGTTCCCACCGCTGGTTACCGGTGTGGTTATTACCTCTATCGGGCTGAGTATTATTCAGGTGGGCATTGATTGGGCTGCGGGAGGTAAAGGAAATCCGCAATATGGTAATCCCGTTTATTTAGGAATCTCCTTCGCAGTCTTAATTTTCATCTTGCTTATTACTCGCTATGCAAAAGGATTTATGTCCAATGTTGCCGTATTACTGGGGATTGTATTTGGCTTTTTACTTTCATGGATGATGAATGAAGTCAATTTATCCGGGCTGCATGATGCTTCGTGGTTTGCGATTGTTACGCCGATGTCGTTTGGTATGCCGATTTTCGACCCCGTTTCTATTTTGACCATGACCGCAGTTCTCATCATCGTATTTATTGAGTCGATGGGGATGTTCCTGGCACTGGGTGAAATAGTCGGTCGTAAGCTCTCTTCGCACGACATTATTCGCGGGCTGCGCGTGGATGGCGTAGGAACCATGATCGGCGGAACGTTTAACAGTTTTCCGCATACATCTTTTTCACAAAACGTCGGTCTGGTCAGCGTGACGCGCGTTCATAGCCGCTGGGTGTGTATTTCTTCGGGGATTATTTTAATTCTGTTCGGCATGGTGCCGAAAATGGCGGTGCTGGTGGCTTCCATTCCGCAATTTGTGCTGGGCGGCGCGGGGCTGGTGATGTTCGGCATGGTGCTGGCAACAGGGATTCGGATTCTGTCGCGCTGTAACTACACCACCAACCGTTACAACCTCTATATTGTGGCAATCAGTCTCGGCGTTGGCATGACTCCGACGCTTTCTCACGATTTTTTTTCTAAATTACCGGCCGTACTGCAACCGTTGCTGCATAGCGGCATTATGCTCGCAACCCTTAGCGCCGTTGTGCTGAACGTCTTCTTTAATGGCTATCAGCATCATGCTGACCTGGTGAAGGAATCCGTCTCTGATAAAGATCTAAAAGTTAGGACAGTACGTATGTGGCTTCTGATGCGCAAGCTGAAGAAAAATGAGCATGGAGAATAATATGAATCTTTTAATGCGCGCTATATTCAGTCTGTTATTACTCTTAATGCTCTCCATTCCTGTCATTTCTGACTGCGTTGCAATGGCTATTGAAAGCCGCTTCAAATATATGATGTTGCTTTTTTAAATGGTCTTTCTCTGTCGGCATCCGCTCAAAACGGGCGGTTGTCGATAAACGCTCACTTGGTTAATCATTTAACACTTCTGTTATCTATAATGACGAGTGATTAGAATTACATGTGAGAAATTATGCAAACGGAACACGTCATTTTACTGAATGCACAGGGAGTCCCTTCGGGTACACTGGAAAAATATGCTGCACACACGGCAAATACCCCCTTACATCTCGCGTTCTCCAGTTGGCTGTTTAATGCCAAAGGGCAATTATTAGTTACCCGCCGCGCACTGAGCAAAAAAGCATGGCCGGGTGTGTGGACAAACTCGGTTTGTGGGCATCCACAACTGGGAGAAAGCAACGAAGACGCAGTGATCCGCCGTTGCCGCTTTGAACTGGGTGTGGAAATAACATCACCAGAACTGGTCTATCCTGACTTTCACTATCGCGCCACCGATCCGAGTGGCATTGTCGAAAATGAAGTGTGCCCGGTATTTGCCGCTCGCGTAATCAGCGAGTTACAGCCCAACAATGATGAAGTGATGGATTATCAATGGTGTGATTTAGCAGATGTATTACACGGTATTGATGCTACGCCGTGGGCGTTCAGCCCGTGGATGGTGATGCAGGCAGCCAATAGCGAAGCCAGAAAACAATTGTCTGCATTTACGCAGCTAAAATAAAAAACCCCGACGGTTGCCGGGGTTATGTGCTTACGCGTAATACTTATTTTACCGGACGCATCGCCGGGAACAGAATAACGTCGCGGATAGTATGGCTGTTGGTGAAAAGCATAACCATACGGTCGATACCAATTCCCAGACCTGCTGTCGGCGGCAGACCATGTTCCAGCGCAGTAACGTAATCTTCATCGTAGAACATTGCTTCATCGTCGCCTGCGTCTTTCGCCGCAACCTGATCCAGGAAACGCTGCGCCTGATCTTCTGCATCGTTCAGTTCGCTAAAGCCGTTACCAATCTCACGACCGCCAATAAAGAATTCAAAGCGATCGGTGATTTCCGGGTTGACGTCGTTACGACGCGCCAGCGGAGAAACTTCAGCCGGGTATTCAGTAATGAAGGTCGGCTGAATCAGATTCGCTTCTGCCACTTCGTCAAAGATCTCGGTCACAATACGACCCAGCCCCCAGCTCTTCTCAACGTGAATGCCGAGAGATTCAGCAATCGCTTTCGCAGAGTCGAAGTTATCCAGATCTGCCATGTCGGTTTCCGGGCGATATTTCTTAATCGCTTCACGCATGGTCAGTTTTTCGAACGGCTTACCGAAGTCCAGTACCACATCACCGTAGGTTACTTCGGTCTTACCGAGAATATCCTGCGCCAGAGTGCGGAACAGCGATTCGGTCAGTTCGATCAGATCTTTGTAATCCGCGTAAGCCATATAGAGTTCCATCATGGTGAACTCTGGGTTATGGCGTACGGAGATACCTTCGTTACGGAAGTTACGGTTGATTTCGAACACTCGTTCAAAGCCGCCAACCACCAGACGCTTAAGATACAGTTCCGGCGCAATACGCAGGTACATGTCGAGATCCAGCGCGTTATGATGGGTGATAAACGGACGCGCAGCCGCACCGCCAGGGATCACCTGCATCATCGGGGTTTCAACTTCCATAAAGCCGCGATTCACCATGAACTGGCGAATGCCAGAGAGGATCTGTGAGCGCACTTTAAAGGTGTTGCGGGAATCATCGTTAGAGATGAGATCCAGATAACGCTGACGATAACGCGCTTCCTGATCTTGCAAGCCGTGGAATTTGTCTGGCAGCGGGCGCAGTGCTTTGGTCAGCAGACGCAGCTCGGTGCAGTGGATCGACAGTTCGCCGGTTTTGGTTTTAAACAGCTTACCTTTTGCGCCGATAATATCGCCAAGATCCCATTTCTTAAATTGATCGTTATAAACGCCTTCCGGCAAATCATCACGAGCTACATACAGCTGAATGCGACCACCGACATCCTGCAGGGTAACGAAAGAAGCTTTACCCATGATTCGGCGAGTCATCATGCGACCAGCTACAGCGACTTCGATGTTCAACTCTTCCAGCTCTTCGTTCTCTTTACCGTCGAAGTCTGTATGCAGTTGGTCAGAAGTATGGTCGCGACGGAAATCATTCGGAAAGGCAATCCCCTGCTCGCGCAGGTTCGCCAGCTTTTCGCGACGTGTTTTCAGTTCATTGTTAAGATCGGTTACCGCGTCAGTGCCTTGTACGTGTTGTTCAGACATGTTGGTTCCTTATAACCCAGCTTTCAAACTTGCTTCGATAAATTGATCCAGGCTGCCATCCAGCACTGCCTGCGTGTTGCGGGTTTCAACCCCGGTACGCAGATCTTTAATGCGGGAGTCATCAAGGACATAAGAACGAATCTGGCTGCCCCAGCCGATGTCAGATTTATTGTCTTCCATCGCCTGTTTCTCAGCATTCTTCTTCTGCATCTCCAGCTCATAAAGCTTCGCTTTCATCTGCTTCATGGCCTGGTCTTTGTTCTTGTGCTGGGAACGGTCGTTCTGGCACTGGGTCACAATCCCGGTCGGGATGTGAGTAATACGCACCGCAGATTCGGTACGGTTAACGTGCTGACCGCCTGCACCGGACGCGCGATATACATCAATGCGCAGATCCGCTGGGTTGATTTCGATATCAATATCGTCATCCACTTCTGGGTAAACAAACGCGGAACTAAACGACGTGTGACGACGACCGCCGGAGTCAAACGGGCTCTTACGCACCAGACGGTGAACGCCGGTTTCTGTGCGCAGCCAACCATAAGCGTAATCGCCGGAGATCTTGATAGTCACGGATTTGATACCCGCCACTTCACCTTCTGACTCTTCGATAATTTCAGTTTTGAAACCGCGCGATTCTGCCCAGCGCAGATACATACGCTCAAGCATACTTGCCCAGTCCTGTGCTTCCGTACCGCCGGAACCTGCCTGGATATCAAGGTAGCAGTCGGCGCTGTCATATTCGCCGGAGAACATGCGGCGGAACTCAAGCTGCGCCAGCTTTTCTTCCAGGGCGTCGAGTTCAGCAACGGCTTCGTTAAAGGTTTCTTCGTCGTCAGCTTCTACAGCCAGTTCCAGCAGACCGGAAACATCTTCCAGCCCTTGTTTCATTTGGTCGAGGGTATCGACAACAGCCTCGAGAGAGGAACGCTCTTTACCCAGCGCCTGCGCACGTTCGGGTTCGTTCCAGACATCCGGCTGTTCCAGCTCGGCGTTTACTTCTTCCAGACGCTCTTTCTTGGCGCCGTAGTCAAAGATACCCCCTAAGAACGTCGGAGCGTTCCGTGAGGTCCTGAATGCGATTATTTACCGGATTAATTTCAAACATGGTCTGATTTCTTTTATTGAGCTAGTCAAAATGCGGTGATAAGAGCGGGATTGTACCCAATCCACACTCTTTTTTATAGAGAAGACGACGCTAAAGTGGCCAGATATTATCGATGATAATCTGTAGACTGCGGTTGCCACGAAACTCGTTGATATCCAGCTTGTAGGCCAGTTGAACTTCACGCACGCCGTTATCCGGCCAGAGGGCGGTATCGACATTAAAAGCAATACCATCCAGCAGCGGGCCGCCGCCGACCGGTTCAACCATGACCTTCAGATGGCGCTCCCCCACCAGCCGCTGTTGCAGCAGGCGGAAATGACCGTCAAACAGCGGTTCCGGGAACATCTGCCCCCACGGACCGGCATCACGCAGCAGTTGCGCAACTTCCATGGTCATCTCCGCTGCACTTAACGGGCCGTCGGAAACCACTTCACCCTGTAATAATGCCGGGTCCAGCCACTCGGTAACCAGTTCGCCAAAGCGGTGCTGAAAGAGTTCGAATTTGTCCTCTTCCAGCGACAATCCTGCCGCCATCGCATGACCGCCAAACTTGAGTATCATGCCAGGGTAGAGCGTGTCTAACCGCTCCAGCGCGTCGCGCATATGCAGTCCCTGAATGGAGCGCCCAGAACCTTTCAATGTACCGTCGCCCGCAGGCGCAAAGGCGATAACCGGACGATGAAAACGCTCTTTGATGCGCGAAGCCAGAATACCAACGACGCCCTGATGCCATTCAGGGTGATACATTGCCAGCCCGCCAGGCAGCGTATCGCGGCTACGCTCCAGTTGCTCGCACAAGGTCAGTGCTTCGACCTGCATTCCCTGTTCAATCTCTTTTCGCGTCTGGTTTAGTGCATCAAGCTCATTAGCCAGAACGCGCGCTTCGCCGATGTTGTCGCAAAGTAACAGTGCCACGCCAACGGACATATCATCCAGTCGTCCGGCGGCATTGAGACGCGGCCCCAGCGCAAAACCTAAATCGCTGGCAGCGAGTTTTTGTGCATCGCGGTTTGCCACTTCCAGCAGAGCTTTAATCCCCGGACGGCACTTCCCGGCACGGATGCGACTCATCCCCTGCCAGGTCAGAATGCGATTATTGGCGTCCAGCGGCACTACATCCGCCACCGTACCCAGCGCCACCAGATCCAGCAATTCCGCCAGATTCGGTATTGCGATACCACGCTCATCGAACCAACCCCGATCGCGCAAAAAGGTGCGTAACGCCAGCATCAGATAAAACGCTACGCCAACGCCTGCCAGCGATTTCGACGGAAACTCGCAGTCACGGAGATTGGGATTAATAATGGCTTCCGCCGCAGGTAAAGTTTCGCCAGGCAAATGATGATCGGTAACAATAACCGGAATGCCCAACGATCGAGCATGTTCAACACCTGCGTGGGAAGAAATGCCGTTATCAACCGTTACAATCAGCTGCGCGCCACGCGCATGAGCCTGATCGACCACTTCCGGACTTAAGCCGTAACCGTCTTCGAAACGGTTCGGTACAAGGTAGTCGATGTTGTCACAGCCGAGAGAACGCATCGCCAGCACGCTCAGAGCTGTGCTGGTGGCACCGTCGGCGTCGAAATCACCGACCACAATAATCCGTGTTCCTTCGCGAAAAGCGTTGTAAAGGATCTCAACGGCCTTTTCGACACCGCTCAGTTGCTGCCAGGGCAGCATACCTTTAACGCTACGCTCCAGTTCCTGCGCGCTGCGCACGCCCCGGCTGGCGTATAAACGCCGCAGCAAGGGGGGCAGGTCAGCGGGCAGGTCTGCCGTTTCGTCGACTTCACGACGACGAAGTTGTATCTGTTGTTTCACGCGAATTATTTACCGCTGGTCATTTTTTGATGTTCGTCGAGGAATTCTTTCATCTCTTTCGGCGGCTGATAACCCGGAACCAGTGTGCCATTACTCAGCACAACTGCCGGAGTTCCGCTAACGCCAAGCTGTACGCCAAGTGCGTAATGGTCGGCAATATCGATATCGCAACTTGCCGGGGTAACGGCTTTGCCTGCCATTACGTCATCGAAGGCTTTATTTTTATCTTTTGCACACCAGATGGCTTTCATTTGTTGCTCCGCCTGGCTTTCCAGTCCCTGACGCGGGAACGCGAGATAACGCACGGTGATCCCCAGCGCATTATAGTCAGCCATCTGCTCATGCATTTTGTGGCAGTAGCCGCAGGTAATGTCGGTAAACACGGTGATGACGTGCTTTTCTTGCGGCGCTTTGTAGATAATCATCTCTTTTTCCAGCGCATTCAGTTGCTTTAACAGCATCTGGTTGGTGACGTTGATCGGTGCCGCGCCGCTAACGTCATACATTGGCCCCTGAATGATATGTTTACCGTCATCGGTGATATACAGCACGCCGCTGTTAGTCAGCACGGTTTTCATACCAGCAACGGGCGCGGGCTGAATATCGCTGCTTTTGATGCCCATTTTGGCTAACGTTTGTTGTATTGCCGCATCATCCGCCTGAACAAAGCCAGAAAACGCCGTCAACAAAGTAAACAACATAAAACCTTTCTTCATAAATCATCCCGTTCTTTTCAGCTATCACGCCCGAGGGTGATGCTGTTGATGAAGTTGCCGCAGACGCTCAGTAGCGACATGCGTATAAATTTGAGTCGTCGAGAGATCGCTATGCCCCAGCAACATCTGCACAACGCGTAAATCCGCACCATGATTTAACAAATGGGTGGCAAAGGCGTGACGCAACACATGCGGCGACAGCTTTTCGCTGTCGATCCCCGCCAGCACGGCATAATGTTTAATGCGATGCCAGAAAGTTTGTCTCGTCATCTGCTGCGCACGCTGGCTGGGAAACAGTACATCAATTGACACACCGTTTAGCAACCACGGTCGCCCGTGTTCCAGATAGGTTTCCAGCCAGTAAACTGCCTCTTCACCTAACGGCACCAGGCGTTCTTTGTTGCCTTTACCAATTACCCGCACCACCCCCTGACGCAAGCTGATATCGCTCATCGTCAGCCCTACAAGTTCAGAGACACGCAATCCGGTAGCATACAGCACTTCGAGCATCGCTTTGTCGCGTAGCTCCAGAGGCTGATCAATCAGCGGCGCCTGCAATAACCTTTCGACTTGCGCTTCACTTAAATCTTTCGGTAGACGCTGGGGTAATTTTGGCGAAGCAAGATGCGCACTGGGATCGTCTTCACGAAACTTTTCGCGATAAAGATACTGGAACAATCGGCGCACCGCACTCAGCAAACGAGCGGAACTGGTGGCTTTATACCCGCCTTCCAGCCGTTCTGCCAGTAATGCCTGTAAGTCGCCGCTTTGCGCCGTTGCCAGCGTCAGTCCACGATGATGCAACCACTCCACCATCATTGACAGATCGCGACGATATGCGTTCAACGTATTTTCTGCCAGATTTTTTTCCAACCACAGGGCATCAAGAAACTGCTCGATGCGTGCCAGATCCTGTTTCACTTGCGCCCCTTATCGTTACTCGTTTGATCCATTATGCCTTATTGTGCCGTGACTAAAGCGATTCTGATACACTAGCCGCAAAAGCCACAGCAGAATCGAGAAGCTTACGTTATGAATATGGGTCTTTTTTACGGTTCCAGCACCTGTTATACCGAGATGGCAGCGGAAAAAATCCGCGATATTATCGGCCCAGAACTGGTGACCTTACATAACCTCAAGGACGACTCCCCTAAATTAATGGAGCAGTACGATGTGCTCATCCTGGGAATCCCGACCTGGGATTTTGGTGAAATCCAGGAAGATTGGGAAGCCGTCTGGGATCAGCTCGACGACCTGAACCTTGAAGGTAAAATTGTTGCGCTGTATGGGCTAGGCGATCAACTGGGATATGGTGAGTGGTTCCTCGATGCACTCGGTATGCTGCATGACAAACTCTCGACCAAAGGCGTGAAGTTCGTCGGCTACTGGCCAACGGAAGGGTATGAGTTCACCAGTCCGAAACCGGTGATTGCTGACGGGCAACTGTTCGTAGGTCTGGCGCTGGATGAAACTAACCAGTATGACCTCAGCGACGAGCGTATTCAGAGCTGGTGCGAGCAAATCCTCAACGAAATGGCTGAGCATTACGCCTGAGATTACTGACGGCATAGCGCACTCGCTTTGCCGTCGCCATTATTTTTGCGTCTCCTGCTGTAACAAAATCCGCCGCAAATCTCGCCATTCGGCTTCATCCATGCTGTCTGCTGCCAGCCACAGATGCTGACGTTTGCCGCTATCAGAACGTAAACGCAACATCATGCCGCTTTTAATCATCCACGGCGCTTTAACGATGCTCCACTCCTGCCCCTGCCAGCGCAAACGCCCATCCATCAGCAGACGAATCTCACCCTGACGAGCATTAATGCGCCGCTGGCTGCGAACGCAATCAAACACCACTAGCGAAAGCAACACCAACCATAACGGGGTGTAACTAAGCGGCCAGGGCATGAGTAAAATAACAGCGGCAACCAGCCCATGAATCAGCAAGGAAAGCCACTGCGCGCGCCAGGAGACGCGCAGTTCAGATTGCCACAGGACCACGTTCCCGGTTCCGTGTCTGGATGAGTCGGACCATCATTTCCAGTTCTGCATCGGCCGGTTTACCGTGATTCATCAGCCAGTTGAACAGATCGGGATCGTCACATTCCAGCAGACGAATAAAGATGCGTTTTTCGTCATCGCTTAAGCTGTCGTACTCATGTTCGAAAAACGGCATGATCGAAATATCAAGTTCGCGCATACCACGGCGGCATGCCCAATGAATGCGGGCTTTGTTGTTAATGTCCATCTTCTTCCTGTCTCACGAAAATCCAGTACTTGGCTATTGTAACGTGTTTTTCGACTTCTTTTGCGGGAATATCGGTAAACACAATCACAATCGCGAAATTAATCCACAACAATTCAATGGCTTCATTTTTTTGGAAGTCACCTCGCAAAGCCTGGTTGAAGGCACAGATCGCGTAGTGAAAGCACTTGCAATGCCCCATAGCTCTTTTACCATTAGTCATTAATTACGCCGTTTGTAAAACAGGACTCCATTATGGCTTTTACACCTTTTCCTCCCCGTCAGCCTACGGCTTCTGCCCGTTTACCGTTGACGCTGATGACGCTTGATGACTGGGCGCTGGCCACCATTACTGGCGCGGACAGCGAAAAATATATGCAGGGTCAGGTGACAGCAGATGTCAGCCAGATGACAGAAGATCAGCACCTGCTCGCCGCACATTGTGATGCTAAAGGTAAAATGTGGAGCAATTTGCGTCTGTTCCACGATGGCGACGGTTTCGCATGGATTGAACGGCGCAGCGTGCGCGAGTCGCAGCTTACCGAACTGAAAAAATATGCGGTATTTTCTAAAGTGACCATCGCCCCAGACGACGAGCGTGTGTTGCTTGGTGTTGCCGGTTTTCAGGCACGCGCCGCGCTGGCGAATCTCTTTAGTGAACTGCCTTCGAAGGAAAAACAGGTGGTCAGAGAAGGTGCGACCACCCTGCTATGGTTTGAACACCCGGCAGAACGTTTTCTGATCGTGACCGATGAAACTACCGCCAGTGCGCTGACCGATAAACTGCGCGGCGAAGCGGAACTGAACAATAGCCAACAGTGGCTGGCATTAAACATTGAAGCGGGCTTCCCGGTGATTGATGCGGCTAATAGCGGGCAGTTTATCCCCCAGGCGACCAATCTCCAGGCGCTGGGCGGCATCAGCTTTAAGAAAGGCTGCTATACCGGGCAAGAGATGGTGGCGCGAGCAAAATTCCGTGGTGCCAACAAACGCGCGCTCTGGTTGCTGGCAGGTAGCGCCAGCCGACTGCCGGAAGCAGGTGAAGACATCGAGCTGAAAATGGGCGAAAACTGGCGTCGTACCGGAACCGTGCTGGCGGCGGTCAAACTGGAAGATGGGCAGGTCGTGGTTCAGGTAGTCATGAATAACGACATGGAACCGGACAGCGTTTTCCGCGTTCGTGACGATGCGAATACATTGCATATCGAGCCGCTGCCGTATTCGCTGGAAGAGTAAATTTCTGTATCGCTTCGGGCATCTATTGCCTGATGCGACGCTGACGCGTCTTATCAGGCCTGGGATTTGGTGCCTTTATCACAACAGGGACGCAGCCCGTAGGCCGGATAAGGCGCTCGCGCCGCATCCGGCAGTTGCGCTCTGATGCCTGATGCGACGCTGGTGTATCTTTTCATTCCTACAAAGGCATACCAATTACGCCTGCCCAATATACAAATAAATCGCCAGGAAATGGCACACGCTGCCGCCGAGCACAAAGCCGTGCCAGATGGCGTGGTTGTAGGGAATGCGTTTGCAGACGTAGAAAATTACCCCGAGCGAGTAAACTACACCGCCTACGGCCAGTAAGGTAACGCTGCCCGCCGCGAGCTTAACTGCCATTTCATAAATCACCACCAACGACAGCCAGCCCATAGCCAGATAAGTCACCAGAGATAAGATTTTAAATCGGTGCGCGATGGTCAGTTTGAACAGAATCCCCAGCAATGCCAGGCTCCAGATAACAACCATCAACCCGCGCGCTAACGGAGAATCCAGCCCCACCAGCAAAAACGGCGTGTAGGTTCCGGCAATCAACAGATAAATGGCGCAGTGGTCAAATTTCTTCAGCCACATTTTTGCCCGTTGATGAGGAATGGCGTGATAAAGCGTCGAAGCGAGGAACAGCAGGATCATACTGCCACCATAGAGGCTATAACTGGTTATCGCCGTGGCGCTGGCATTGAGATCCACCGCCTGAACCAGTAGCAATACCAACCCAACGATACCAAACACCAGTCCAATACCGTGACTGACGCTGTTGGCAATTTCCTCTGCCAGCGAATATCCCTGCTTAATGAGAGGCTTCTGAACCATAACTTACTCCGGAGAAACGTACACGCACGTGTATACCTCTCCAGCGTAACTGAGAATAGTTCCAGTGAACACCTGTTAGCTAAAATAAATTCTGATTTGAGACTAATCTCCGAAAAATCATGAAATTAAATGCGAAATTTCAACTAACAGGCGTGAGTTCAATTTAAAGACATTTAAATTCAATTACATAAAACTGTGTCTGACCGGGATAGATATCGGCAATGACCTTTTTCAATTCAGCCAGGGTCATATTTTCCTGTTGCGCGTGTTTTTCTGTGAGAGTATCCAGCGTCACCGTTGAGGTTGCAGTGACTTCAATAGTGCAAAAATAGCCGTTATCTTCAAAGCGCCCGACACGAAGCACATCGCCAGCTTTAAAGTGCGATTCAGACTCGTCACGGATTGTGATGGTTTTACGCCCAGCCAGAATGTCATCCTGGAATCGTTGAAAAAAAGTGATGTTGTTTGGCTGCATGGTACTATTTCCTGTAAGAATTGACTCATCTGGAGCCTATGATAGTGAAAAAACTCACCTTACCGAAAGATTTCTTATGGGGCGGCGCAGTTGCCGCTCATCAGGTCGAAGGCGGCTGGAACAAAGGCGGCAAAGGGCCGAGTATTTGTGACGTACTGACCGGCGGTGCACACGGCGTGCCGCGCGAAATCACCAAAGAAGTCTTGCCGGGCAAAAACTATCCAAACCATGAAGCGGTAGATTTTTACGGTCACTACAAGGAAGACATCAAGCTATTTGCCGAAATGGGCTTCAAATGTTTTCGTACTTCCATCGCCTGGACGCGCATTTTCCCGAAAGGCGATGAAGCTCAGCCAAACGAAGAAGGGCTGAAGTTTTACGACGATATGTTCGATGAACTGCTGAAATACAATATCGAACCGGTGATCACCCTCTCCCACTTTGAAATGCCATTACATCTGGTGCAGCAATACGGTAGCTGGACCAACCGTAAAGTGGTTGATTTCTTTGTCCGTTTCGCAGAAGTGGTATTTGAGCGTTATAAGCACAAAGTCAAATACTGGATGACCTTCAACGAAATTAACAACCAGCGTAACTGGCGCGCGCCGCTGTTCGGTTACTGCTGCTCTGGCGTGGTTTATACCGAGCATGAAAATCCGGAAGAGACGATGTACCAGGTGCTACATCACCAGTTTGTCGCCAGCGCCCTGGCGGTGAAAGCCGCGCATCGCATCAACCCGGAGATGAAAGTTGGTTGTATGCTGGCGATGGTGCCGCTCTATCCTTACTCCTGTAACCCGGACGATGTGATGTTTGCCCAGGAGTCGATGCGCGAACGCTACGTCTTTACCGATGTGCAGTTGCGTGGCTATTACCCGTCCTATGTGTTGAACGAGTGGGAACGTCGCGGATTTAACATCAAAATGGAAGACGGCGATCTGGATGTGCTGCGCGAAGGCACCTGCGATTATCTTGGTTTCAGCTATTACATGACCAACGCAGTGAAGGCCGAAGGCGGCACCGGCGATGCCATCTCTGGTTTTGAAGGCAGCGTACCAAACCCGTATGTTAAAGCATCTGACTGGGGCTGGCAGATTGATCCTGTGGGTCTGCGTTACGCGCTATGCGAATTGTATGAGCGTTACCAGAAGCCGCTGTTTATTGTCGAAAACGGTTTTGGCGCTTACGACAAAGTGGAAGAAGACGGCAGCATCAACGACGACTACCGCATTGACTACCTGCGCGCCCATATTGAAGAGATGAAAAAAGCGGTGACTTACGATGGCGTAGATCTGATGGGCTACACGCCGTGGGGCTGCATCGACTGTGTGTCGTTCACCACCGGACAGTACAGCAAACGCTACGGCTTTATCTATGTGAATAAACATGACGACGGTACTGGCGATATGTCGCGCTCCCGTAAGAAGAGCTTTAACTGGTACAAAGAGGTGATTGCCAGCAACGGCGAGAAACTTTGATTAGCTGATGTGCCGGATGCAACGTAATTGGCGTTGCATCCGCCCAGATAACTTTCCCATCTTATTTACCGCCCGCCAAATCGATAAAGCTCCCAGTGACATAAGAGGCTTTATCGCTTAACAGCCAGACAATGGCCTGGGCAACTTCATCTGCCTGTCCGCCACGGTGCATGGGGATGTTCAACTTAACGCGATCGACGCGTCCTGGTTCGCCACCGCTGGCATGCATTTCGGTATAAATAAACCCTGGTCGCACGCCATTGACGCGAATCCCTTGCGCAGCGACTTCCAGCGACAGTCCGGTGGTTAACGTATCAATCGCTCCTTTCGATGCCGCATAATCAACGTATTCCCCCGGCGATCCCAGCCGTGAGGCCACTGAAGATACATTGACGATAGCGCCGCCGCTACCGCCGTTTTTAAGCGCCATGCGTTTTACCGCCTCGCGGCAGCAGAGAAAATATCCCGTCACATTGGTGGAAAGCACCCGGTTGATTCGCTCTGCGGTAAGGTTTTCTACGGTGCACTGGGTAAACAAGATCCCGGCGTTATTGACCAGCGCAGCTAGCGGTTCATCGTGCTGGTCGATTGCTGTAAACATCGCGACAACCTGGTTTTCGTCGCTAATATCCGCAAGGAGCACAAATGCCTTGCCACCCGATTTAGTTATTAAGTTCACCACTTCCTGCGCCGCGTGGAGGTTTTGCTGATAATTAACCGCCACCGTATACCCTTCTTTTGCCAGCAGCAGCGCAGTTGCCCGCCCAATGCCGCGACTGCCACCGGTCACAAGTGCTATAGCCATTTTTTTCCTCATAAATTAAGACTGATAACAAAGTCAAAAGAGCGCACGATCAATCCACTCTCCCCTTCAGGGAGAGGGAGGAAAACCGTGCCAATATTTACGTTTGAGCAAACTGTCAGCAAGTAAAAAGGCGCCGAAGCGCCTTTAGAAGATAGTCGAATCAGTAAATTACTGGTATTCGCTAATCGGTACGCAGGAGCAGAACAGGTTACGGTCGCCGTACACATCATCCAGACGTTTCACCGTCGGCCAGTATTTGTCTGCCACGCCTGCCGGGAATACCGCAACTTCGCGGCTGTACGGATGCACCCACTCGGCAACCAGTTCGCTCTGAATGTGCGGCGCGTTCACCAGCGGGTTATCTGCCAGCGGCCAGACTCCGGCTTTCACCTGGTCGATTTCTGCGCGGATAGCCAGCATCGCGTCGATAAAGCGATCCAGCTCTACTTTGCTTTCAGATTCAGTCGGTTCAACCATCAGCGTACCCGCCACCGGGAACGACATGGTCGGCGCGTGGAAACCGTAGTCGATCAGACGCTTGGCAATATCCAGCTCGCTGATGCCGGTTTCTTCTTTCAACGGACGAATATCGAGAATACATTCGTGCGCCACGCGACCGTCGCGACCGGTATACAGCACCGGGAAGGCATCCTGCAGGCGGCTGGCAATATAGTTGGCGTTAAGAATTGCCACCTGACTTGCTTTTTTCAGCCCTTCTGCGCCCATCATGCGGATGTACATCCAGCTGATTGGCAGGATGGATGCGCTACCGAACGGTGCCGCAGAAACCGCGCCCTGACGGGTTAACATGCCTTCGATTTGCACCACGCTATGACCCGGCACAAACGGCGCCAGATGCGCTTTCACGCCGATCGGTCCCATACCTGGACCGCCACCGCCGTGCGGAATGCAGAAAGTTTTATGCAGGTTAAGGTGCGAAACGTCCGCGCCAATAAAGCCCGGCGAGGTGATGCCAACCTGGGCGTTCATGTTCGCACCATCAAGATAAACCTGACCGCCGAACTGGTGTACAACTTCACACACTTCACGGATCGTTTCTTCATACACGCCGTGGGTGGAAGGATAGGTCACCATGATGCAGGAGAGGTTATCGCCCGCCTGTTCCGCTTTCGCGCGCAGATCAGTCAAATCGATATTGCCGTTTTTATCACACGCCACAACCACCACTTGCATCCCCGCCATATGTGCAGAAGCGGGGTTAGTGCCGTGAGCAGAAGCCGGGATCAGGCAGATATCGCGATGCCCTTCGTTGCGGCTTTCGTGATAATGACGAATCGCCAGCAGCCCCGCATATTCGCCCTGAGCGCCAGAGTTCGGCTGCATACAGACGGCGTCGTAACCGGTCAGTTTCACCAGCCAGTCAGCCAGTTGCGCGATCATCTGCTGATAACCTTCGGCCTGTTCTGGCGGGCAGAACGGGTGCAGTTCAGCAAATTCCGGCCAGGTGATTGGGATCATCTCAGCGGCGGCGTTCAGTTTCATGGTGCAGGAACCCAGCGGGATCATCGCCTGATTCAGCGCCAGATCTTTACGCTCCAGCGAGTGCATATAGCGCATCATTTCGGTTTCGCTGTGGTAGCGATTAAACACCGGATGGGTGAGAATTTCGTCATCGCGCAGCATTGCAGGCTGAATAGAACGGCTGTCGTGAGCCACGTCTTTGTCCAGTGTGTCGATGTCCAGCCCATGATTATCGCCCAGCAGTACGCTGAAAAGCTGCATCACGTTTTCGCGCGTGGTGGTTTCATCAAGGGTGATCCCAACCGCGTTCAGAATATCGCTACGCAGGTTGATTTCAGCCGCTTCGGCACGCGCCAGCACGCCCGCTTTATCAGCCACTTCCACACACAAAGTATCGAAATAGTGCGCATGGCGCAGCTTCAGACCTTTTTGTTGCAGCCCCGTTGCCAGAATATCAGTAAGACGGTGGATGCGGTTAGCGATACGTTTCAGGCCAACCGGACCGTGATAAACGGCATACAGGCTGGCGATGTTTGCCAGCAGAACCTGGGAAGTACAAATGTTCGAGTTCGCTTTCTCGCGACGAATATGTTGTTCACGAGTCTGCATTGCCATGCGTAGCGCAGTATTACCAGCCGCATCTTTCGATACGCCGATAATGCGCCCCGGCATGGAGCGTTTGTATTCATCTTTCGCCGCAAAGAATGCCGCGTGTGGGCCACCGTAGCCCATCGGCACGCCGAAGCGTTGCGCCGAACCAAAGACAATATCCGCGCCCTGTTTACCCGGCGCAGTTAACAGCACCAGCGCCATAATATCGGCGGCAACGCTGACCACAATTTTGCGTGATTTCAGTTCGCTAATAAGCGCAGTGTAGTCGTGAATTTCACCAGTCGTGCCGACCTGCTGTAACAGCACGCCGAAGACGTCCTGATGGTCGAGCACTTTTTGCGCGTCATCGACAATGACTTCAAAACCAAAGGTTTCAGCGCGGGTACGTACGACATCGAGCGTTTGCGGATGCACATCGGAAGCCACGAAGAAGCGGTTGGCATTTTTCAGTTTGCTGACGCGTTTCGCCATCGCCATGGCTTCGGCAGCAGCGGTGGCTTCGTCCAGCAGTGATGCCGAAGCCATATCCAGCCCGGTTAAATCCAGCGTTACCTGCTGGAAGTTGAGCAGTGCTTCCAGGCGCCCCTGAGAAACTTCAGGTTGATACGGGGTATACGCAGTATACCAGCCCGGATTTTCCAGCATGTTGCGCAGGATAACCGGCGGCAGTTGCACGGCGGTGTAACCCATGCCGATGTAAGACGTGAAGCGTTTATTGCGACTGGCAATAGCCTTGAGTTCTGCCAGTGCGGCGTATTCGGTCGCCGGTGCGCCAACCTGCGGCGGGGTCGCGAGCTGAATATCTTTCGGCACAATCTGGCCGGTCAGCGCGTTTAGCGATTGTGCGCCAACGGCATTCAGCATTTCTTGCTGTTGCGCGGCGTCCGGTCCGATATGGCGTTCAATAAAAGCGCCGCTGTTTTCAAGCTGGCTTAACGTCTGTGTCATGAGCGATGGTTCCTGAAACGTGCAGTGAATTGTGAACCTCTCTCCTTGCGAAGAGAGTGAGGGTGAGGCGTACAATTTCCTCACCCTTATCCTCTTCCAAAGAAGAGGATTAAAGCCGTTACTCGTCTTCTAACAATGCTTCGTATGCGGTCGCATCCAGCAGTGATTCCAGTTCGCTTTCATCGCTGGCTTTGATTTTAAAGATCCAACCGCCTGCATACGGTTCGCTGTTCACCAGTTCCGGGGAATCGCTCAGCGCGTCGTTCACCGCCACGATTTCACCGCTTACTGGCGCATAAATGTCTGACGCCGCTTTTACTGATTCGGCAACCGCACAGTCATCGCCCGCGCTAACCGTTGCGCCTACTTCCGGCAGGTCAACAAACACCATATCGCCTAACAGCTCCTGGGCGTGTTCGGTGATGCCAACGGTGTAAGTGCCGTCGGCTTCTTTACGCAGCCATTCGTGTTCTTTGCTGTATTTCAGTTCTGCTGGTACGTTGCTCATCAATCAATCTCCAAAAAAGTAAATCACGCGACGGCTTTGCCGTTACGCACAAAAACAGGTTTCGTCACTTTTACCGGCATTTCACGGTTGCGAATTTGCACAATCGCCGTTTCGCCAATGCCTTCCGGCACACGTGCCAGCGCAATGCTGTAACCCAGCGTCGGGGAGAAAGTGCCGCTGGTGATAATGCCTTCATGCTGGTTGCCCTGCGCGTCGGTAAAACGTACCGGCAGTTCATTACGCAGCACGCCTTTTTCGGTCATCACCAGGCCAACTAATTTTTCTGTGCCATGCTCACGCTGCGCTTCCAGAGCTTCACGACCGATGAAGTCACGATCTGCCGGTTCCCAGGAAATGGTCCAACCCATGTTGGCGGCTAAAGGAGAAATGGTTTCGTCCATCTCCTGACCATAAAGATTCATGCCCGCTTCCAGACGCAGCGTGTCACGCGCGCCCAGGCCGCAGGGCTTAACGCCCGCTTCCACCAGCGCGCGCCAGAAATCCGCCGCTTTTTCATTTGGCAGCGCAATTTCATAGCCCGCTTCACCGGTGTAACCGGTGGTGGCAATAAACAGATCACCCGCCTGCACGCCAAAGAACGGTTTCATTCCTTCCACCGCCTGACGCTGAGCGTCATTAAACAGTGTGGCAGCTTTTGCCTGCGCATTCGGCCCTTGTACTGCAATCATGGAAAGGTCATCACGAACGGTAATTTCGATGCCGAAGGGTTCAGCGTGTTGGGTAATCCAGGAGAGGTCTTTTTCGCGGGTGGCGGAGTTTACAACGAGGCGGAAGAAATCTTCAGTGAAGTAGTAGACGATGAGGTCATCTATCACACCGCCAGAGGCATTCAACATCCCGGAGTAGAGGGCTTTGCCACTTTTGGTGAGCTTCGCCACATCGTTCGCCAGCAGATAACGCAGAAACTCCCGGGTGCGGCTGCCACGAAGATCGACGATGGTCATATGCGACACATCAAACATTCCGGCATCGGTACGTACCGCATGATGTTCGTCGATTTGCGAACCGTAATGCAGCGGCATCATCCAGCCGTGGAAGTCCACCATGCGAGCGCCGCAAAGCGTGTGTTGTTCGTACAAAGGAGTCTGTTGTGCCATCTTGTCCTCATTGAATAAGCGGGGCTGACAACTTTTCATGGCGAAATTATCACCACGAAACCCAGCATCGGAGCCACTCCCGGTCCCCAACGCAATCGTTCTCTTTTCCCTGAACTTACCACCGAAACAGACTGTTAACCATAAGGTAAAATTGATCATCACATTAGCTTATGGTTAAAAAATACAAAAATCTCAACAGAATAAAAAACCAAAAATTTATTTTATTTTTATATAAATACGATGCTTTCAAGAAACAGATTTGGATAAACGAATATTAAGAACTGAAAATATGTCAAAAATCACTCAATGAAAAAATCGTAACATTAGAAAATATAATGCGAAATTGATGGTGAAATTAGTTTATTTCAAATGAGGAAAATCTCCCGGCGAAAAAACCGGGAGAAGAAAGTGTGATGGGTATCAAATAAAGAGTTGAGGAGAAATTTTTAACGCAGCCATTCAGGCAAATCATTCAATCCCATTGCCTGACGGATAAGTTGTGGCTTAACGCCAGGAAGCGTGTCGGCCAGTTTCAGGCCAATATCGCGCAGCAGTTTTTTCGCCGGATTGGCTCCGGAAAACAGATCGCGAAAGCCCTGCATACCAGCCAGCATCAGCGCAGCACTGTGCTTGCGGCTACGCTCATAGCGACGCAGGTAAATATACTGCCCGATGTCTTTACCCTGACGATGCAACCGTTTCAGTTCAGCAATCAACTCTGCGGCGTCCATAAAGCCGAGATTAACGCCCTGTCCCGCCAGCGGATGAATGGTATGCGCGGCGTCGCCCACCAGCGCCAGACGGTGCGCGGCAAACTGGCGCGCATAACGCCCCGTCAGCGGGAATACCTGACGCTCGCTCTCAACCTTGCATAAGCCCAGGCGATTATCAAAAGCGATATTTAACGCGCGATTAAATTCGTCTTCACCTGCCTGCTGCATCCGCTGCGCTTCCTCTGGCGACAGTGACCAGACAATCGAGCAAAGATGCGGATCGCTAAGCGGTAAAAAGGCCAAAATACCTTCGCCATGGAAAACCTGGCGCGCCACAGCTATATGCGGTTCTTCAGTACGAATAGTCGCCACCAGCGCGTGATGCTGATAATCCCAGAAAGTCAGCGGGATATCAGCTTTGTTGCGCAACCAGGAATTAGCGCCGTCCGCGCCAATCACCAAGCGCGCCGTTAACATGCTGCCATCTTTCAGCGTCAGGAAGGTTTCGTTTTCTCCCCAGGCGACCTGCTGTAATTCTGCGGGGGCCAACAGAGTGATATCTGACGACTGATGCGCTTTGTTCCACAGCGCGTAGTGAATCACTGAGTTTTCAACAATATGCCCAAGATGGCTATAGCCCATGCTTTGATCGTCAAACGAGATGTGACCAAAGCTGTCTTTGTCCCACACTTCCATGCCGTGATAGCAACTGGCTCTGCGGGAGAGGATGTCCTGCCAGACGCCAAGACGGGTAAGTAATTTTTCGCTGGCGGCATTGATAGCCGAAACGCGCAGTTGTGGTAGTGCATCCGCCGCCAGAGGTTCAGGTACGCGCTGCTCCAGTACGGCGACGCGTAAGCCGCTACCCTGTAAGCCGCAGGCAACCGCCAGCCCCACCATGCCGCCGCCAACAATGGCTACATCAACACTTTGCATTGTTTATTCCTTAAAGCCGCCTTCAACGCGCCACCCAACCAAGGGTGCGCTGCGCCAGCACATCGCGTGCCGGGGTGAATAATTCCATTGCCATCAGCCCGATGTTGCGCCCGACAACCAGCGGCGCCCAGCGGTTGGCAAAAAGATGAACAAGGCTGTCTGTTACACCAATAGTCGCTTCGCGATCGCTCTGCCGACGCTGCTGGTAACGGCACAAAATGCCGTAATCACCGATATCCTCTCCGCGTTCCTGCGCCTGAGTCAGGGTTTCCGCAAGGCTCATAACATCACGCATACCGAGGTTAAATCCTTGCCCGGCAATCGGGTGCAGGGTTTGCGCCGCATTGCCCACCAGCACGGTGCGATGGGTTATAGGTTTGGCGGCGCGGGTTAACGCCAGCGGATAAGCACTGCGTTTTCCGGCGTGGGTAATTTGCCCCAGCCGCCAGCCAAACGCAGCCTGGAGTTCACGGCAAAACTTCTCGTCGCTCCACGCCAGTACCTCTTCGTGCCGTTCCAGTGGATGACACCAGACCAGCGAACAACGTCCGTCAGACATCGGCAACATCGCCAACGGACCGTATTGCGTGAAACGTTCAAAAGCACGGCCTTCGTGCGCAACGGAGGTCGCAACGTTGGCAATCACTGCCAGTTGTTCGTAAGGCTCCTGCTGCCAG
This sequence comes from Escherichia sp. MOD1-EC6475, assembly GCF_003046645.1. Lineage (NCBI taxonomy): Bacteria > Pseudomonadati > Pseudomonadota > Gammaproteobacteria > Enterobacterales > Enterobacteriaceae > Escherichia > Escherichia sp. MOD1-EC6475. Next base: position 56,046 of record NZ_PZKQ01000052.1, read on the forward strand.
TCAACACCGCAGGCGCTGGCTAATGCTGAATGGGTGCCATCAGCGGCTACCAGCACGCGCCCCGTCAGCGTCCCGCCGCTCTCCAGCGTCACTTCAACGGTATCCTGTGTACGGGAAACGTTAGCAACGCGATCCGGGCAATGCAGCGTTACGCCTGGCGCTTTGCGCAACAGCGCAAACAGCCGTTGCCCGACATTATGCAACTCGACAACCTGCCCCAGCGCCGCCAGTTGGTAATCTTCTGCGGCGAGGGTGACGAATCCGGCATGACCGCGATCGCTGACATGCACGGTAGTGATGGCGGTTGCGCAATCAGCCAGAGATTGCCAGACGCCGATACGTGCCAGCTGCTGGCAGGTGCCCGCCGCCAGCGCAATAGCTCGTCCATCAAAGCCCGGATGTGCATGAGACTCTGGCGCGGTCGCTTCAATCAGATGTACCGGCAGCGCCCCGTGACTTAAACGGGAAATAGCCAGCGCCAGCGTCGCGCCCGCCATGCCGCCACCGACGATGATTACGCTCATTGCTTTCTCGCAGCTGCCATCAACGCTTCGATTTCTTCCGGCTTTTTCACCACGCTGGCGGTGAGGTTTTCGTTGCCAGTTTCGGTAATCACAATATCGTCTTCAATACGAATGCCGATACCGCGATATTGTTCTGGCACATCCGCATCCGGTGCAATATACAGACCTGGCTCTACGGTCAGTACCATGCCAGGTTCAAGAATGCGCGAGCGATCCTGACCATAAACACCTACGTCATGGACATCCAGACCTAACCAGTGGCTAAGGCCATGCATAAAGAAAGGACGGTGGGCGTTTTGAGCGATCAGTTCATCGACTTCACCTTTCAGGATCCCAAGTTTTACCAGGCCGCTAATCATGATGCGCACCACTTCACCGGTGACTTCCTGAATGGAAGTTCCCGGACGATACAGGCGTAAGCTGGTTTCGAGAGACTCCAGCACAATGTCGTAGATTTCACGCTGAGCCTGAGTGAATTTGCCGTTGACCGGGAAGGTACGGGTAATATCGCCAGCGTAACCTTTGTATTCGCAACCAGCATCAATCAACACCAGGTCGCCGTCGCGCAGTTCACACTCGTTTTCGGTGTAGTGCAGAATGCAGCCGTTTTCACCGCTGCCGACTATGGTGTTGTAGGAAGGATAACGCGCGCCGTGGCGGTTAAATTCGTGGTGAATTTCGCCTTCCAGATGGTACTCGAACATTCCCGGACGACATTTTTCCATCGCCCGGGTGTGCGCCAGTGCGGTGATTTCGCCCGCGCGGCGAAGTACGGCAATCTCTTCTGGCGATTTGAACAGGCGCATTTCATGAACAATGGGACGCCAGTCGATCATCGTTGCCGGAGCGGTGAGATTTTGCCGTGAGCCTTTACGCAGTTTTTCCAGCGCACTGTTCACGATTTCATCAGCATAGGTATATTCGCCCTGAGCGTGGTAAACCACATCCAGACCGTTGAGCAGTTGATAAAGTTGCTGATTGATTTCGCTGAACGCCAGGGCGCGGTCAACGCCCAGTTTCTCTGGCGCGGCATCCTGACCTAAGCGACGGCCAAACCAGATCTCCGCCGTCAGGTCGCGAACGCGGTTAAACAGAACGCTGTGGTTATGAGTGTCATCGCTTTTAATCAGCACCAGCACCGCTTCCGGTTCGTTAAAGCCGGTGAAGTACCAGAAGTCACTGTTTTGACGATACGGATATTCGCTGTCGGCGCTACGGGTCACTTCCGGGGCAGCAAAAATCAGCGCGGCGCTGCCGGGTTGCATTTGCTCCACCAGAACCTGACGGCGACGCTGAAATTCTTGCGGGGATATATCACTCATAACACTCTCCTTACGTTTTTTGTTTTTAGTGTAGAGTCGGTTTTTGTACTTCTGGCGCGGTCGGTTGCGGATGAGTAAAGGTGTCGTGGCATAACAGCGCGGCAACACGGACGTACTCGATGATCTCTTCAAGCGACATTTCCAGCTCTTCCTGATCTTCGTCTTCGTCATATCCCAGTTGCGCAATGTTACGCAGATCGTCGATGGCTTCACCGGTTTCGCCAGTCACTTTATCCAGCTTCGGCTGAGTCACGCCAAGACCAAGCAGGAAGTGATTTACCCAGCCTGCCAGCGCATCAGCGCGATCGAAAACGCTGACATCATCGCCATCAGGCAGATAAAGCTGAAAAAGGAAGCCGTCATCTTGCAGGGCATCGCTGGTGGCTGAGTGCATTTTGCGCAATGCCTGTGCCAGCTCATGACCGAAAGCCATGCCTTCGTTCGTCAGGTCGTGAAGCAGCGGCAACCATGAACTGTCATCATTACCACCGCAAATCATCCCGCTGATTAAACCGTGCATCTCAGCAGGGGTCAGACCCGTCCCTTGTTGGTTCAGATACTGGTTCATTTCGTTGTAACCAGGCATTTCGTTCTGTATAGACATAAGCATTCGTCATCAAAGGGAGGAAGATTCATGATATGCTACCACTTTGGACCCTGGTGAACCAGAAAAGGGCTTGTCTCTTCTCATCAGGGTAGCTATAGTTCGCCCCTTCGCAGACCATGGGTCTGAAGACGAAGGAAGCGCAGTCAATCAGCAGGAAGGTGGCATGTCTGCACAACCCGTCGATATCCAAATTTTTGGCCGTTCACTGCGTGTGAACTGCCCGCCTGACCAAAGGGATGCGTTGAATCAGGCCGCAGACGATCTGAATCAGCGGTTGCAAGATCTGAAAGAACGCACTAGAGTCACAAATACTGAACAGTTGGTCTTCATTGCTGCATTGAATATCAGCTATGAGTTAGCGCAAGAAAAAGCGAAGACTCGTGACTACGCGGCAAGTATGGAACAGCGTATTCGGATGCTGCAACAGACCATAGAACAAGCGTTACTTGAACAAGGTCGCATCACCGAAAAAACGAACCAAAACTTTGAATGACACTTTTCGGTTTACTGTGGTAGAGTAACCGTGAAAACAAAATTTCTCTGAGATGTTCGCAAGCGGGCCAGTCCCCTGAGCCGATATTTCATACCACAAGAATGTGGCGCTCCGTGGTTGGTGAGCATGCTCGGTTCGTCCGAGAAGCCTTAAAACTGCGACGACACATTCACCTTGAACCAAGGGTTCAAGGGTTACAGCCTGCGGCGGCATCTCGGAGATTCCCTTCTTATCTGGCACCAGCCATGACGCAACTACCAGAACTCCCACTGACATTATCCCGACAAGAAATCCGTAAAATGATTCGGCAACGTCGTCGTGCGTTAACGCCGGAACAACAGCAAGAAACGGGGCAACAAGCCGCTACCCGGATGATGACTTATCCCCCTGTTGTAATGGCGCATACGGTTGCCGTTTTTCTCTCATTTGATGGCGAACTCGACACCCAGCCGCTCATAGAACAACTCTGGCGCGCCGGTAAGCGCGTGTATCTTCCAGTTTTGCATCCCTTTAGTGCCGGTAACTTACTATTCCTGAATTACCATCCGCAAAGTGAACTGGTAGTGAACAGGTTAAAGATCCACGAGCCAAAACTGGACGTGCGCGATGTGCTTCCCCTTTCCCGGTTAGATGTGCTGGTCACACCGCTGGTCGCCTTTGATGAGTACGGTCAACGCCTGGGAATGGGCGGCGGTTTTTATGATCGGACATTGCAAAACTGGCAGCACTACAAAATGCAGCCAGTAGGTTATGCGCATGATTGTCAGTTAGTAGAAAAACTGCCGGTTGAAGAGTGGGATATCCCACTGCCTGCGGTGGTTACGCCGTCGAAAGTCTGGGAGTGGTGAGGGCGATACTCCCGCATCGCCCTGATTGACATCGTTGATTCTTTAACCTAATTTAGTGAGTAAGGGTAAGGGAGGATTACTCCTCCCCTGAGACTGACTGTTAATAAGCTGGCAAACTTATCAGTAACAGTACAATCAGTATGATGACAAGTCGCATCATAACCCTTCTCCTTTAAGCCCTCGCTTCGGTGAGGGCTTTACCGTTACAGCCCTGTGCTGCCCCGCCATCGTAAACTCTCTTTAAATAACCACAACGCTTTGATCTGGCTTTAAATCTTTTCTTCGAGCGCGCTCGTAAAACATCATGCAAGGTATGAATACATTGTGGGCAAAAGAGATTTATTACGGCAGTAAACGAGGACAGTGATGTGACTATCAAAAAGATCGGTTCAGGGCGACGCCTCCCGCATCGCCCTGATTGACATCGTTGATTCTTTGACCTAATTTAGTGAGTAAGGGTAAGGGAGGATTGCTCCTCCCCTGTGACTGACTGTTAATAAGCTCCGAAACTTATGAGTAACAGTACAATCAGTATGATGACAAGTCGCATCATAACCCTTCTCCTTCAAGCCCTCGCTTCGGTGAGGGCTTTACCGTTACAGCCCTGTGCTGTCCCGCCATCGTAAATCCTCTTCGAATAAAGGCAACGCATTGATCTGGCTTTGATTTATTTCTTCGAGCAGACTCGCAAAGGCGATTGCAGCACACTGCAAATGCAGTGATAAGCGCGGGAAAAAGGATAAAAAAACGGGCAAGTCAGCGACCTGCCCGTTGTTTGTCAGAGAAGGGAATCAGTACAGCAGACGGGCGCGAATGGTGCCCGGAATCGCTTTCATTGCCTGTAATGCTTTTTCAGCAACGTCTTCATCTGCTTCAATATCAATAACTACGTAGCCCATCTGAGCAGACGTTTGCAGATACTGCGCGGCGATGTTAACGCCCTGCTCTGCAAAGATTTTGTTCAGCGCAGTCAGCACGCCCGGACGGTTTTCGTGGATGTGCATCAGACGGCGGCCACCGTGCAGCGGTAGCGAGACTTCCGGGAAGTTCACCGCAGAGAGCGTGGATCCATTGTCAGAGTACTTGATCAATTTACCCGCAACTTCCAGGCCGATATTCTCCTGCGCTTCCTGAGTCGAACCGCCAATGTGCGGCGTCAGCAGGACGTTGTCGAATTCGCACAGTGGTGAGGTAAACGGATCGCTGTTGGTCGCCGGTTCTGTTGGGAATACGTCGATTGCCGCACCAGCCAGATGTTTGCTCGCCAGTGCGTCACACAGCGCCGGAATATCGACCACAGTACCGCGCGAAGCGTTAATCAGCAGCGAGCCGGGCTTCATCAGCGAGATCTCTTTCGCGCCCATCATGTTTTTGGTGGACGGGTTTTCAGGCACATGCAGGCTCACCACGTCACTCATATTCAGCAGGTCGGAAAGATGTTGCACCTGCGTCGCGTTGCCCAGCGGCAGTTTGTTTTCAATATCATAGAAGTAAACATACATCCCCAGCGACTCCGCCAGAATGCCAAGCTGCGTACCGATATGACCATAACCAATGATACCCAGCTTTTTGCCGCGCGCTTCAAAAGACCCCGCCGCCAGTTTGTTCCACACGCCACGGTGCGCTTTGGCGTTGGCTTCCGGCACTCCGCGCAATAGCAGCAGAAGTTCACCAATCACCAGCTCAGCGACAGAACGCGTATTCGAAAACGGTGCGTTAAATACCGGAATCCCGCGTTTTGCCGCAGCATTTAAATCAACCTGGTTTGTGCCTATGCAGAAACAGCCAATAGCGACCAGCTTTTCTGCGGCATTAATCACTTCTTCGGTCAGATGGGTACGGGATCGCAGGCCGATGAAGTGGGCATCGCGGATGGATTCTTTTAATTGTTCATCATCCAGCGCGCCTTTATGAAATTCGATGTTGGTGTAACCTGCCGCGCGAAGACTTTCCAGCGCCTTTTGGTGCACGCCTTCTACCAGCAGAAACTTAATCTTGTCTTTCTCCAGCGATACCTTTGCCATTTACCCAATCCTGTCTTTGAAATGTTGTGTGTGGATTTACATCCGCCTTTCAACATATCAAAAAATAATAATGCGGCAATATGAACGTTTGCGTCGCGATGTTGAGGAAATATCACGAGAGGTTGATTAACAGAAGAAAATGCTGAAGATGAGACTTTCTTTAGCGAGTTAGGCAAAAGTGAGTTAAAAACGTGATAGATGTCACCAAATTTAACAATGCAAAAAATTTTTAACGGGGGAACGAACTCCCCCGTCAGATCATTTCACAATGGTTTTAACGCCGTCAGGCGTGCCAATCAGCGCGACGTCCGCACCACGGTTGGCAAACAGACCAACAGTAACCACACCCGGAATCGCGTTAATCGCATTTTCCATCGCCACCGGATCAAGGATTTCCATACCGTGGACGTCGAGGATTACGTTGCCGTTATCAGTCACCACGCCCTGACGATATTCCGGACGACCGCCAAGTTTCACCAGTTGACGAGCCACTGCACTACGCGCCATCGGAATCACTTCCACCGGCAACGGGAATTTGCCCAGAATATCGACCTGCTTGGAGGCGTCCGCGATGCAGATAAATTTCTCTGCAACCGAGGCGATGATTTTTTCACGCGTCAGCGCCGCACCGCCGCCTTTGATCATCTGCATATGACCGTTGATTTCATCTGCACCGTCAACGTAGATGCCGAGGCTGTCAACTTCATTGAGGTCAAATACATGAATGCCAAGGCTTTTTAGTTTTTCAGTGGATGCATCCGAGCTGGAAACTGCCCCTTCAATCTGACCTTTCATCGTGCCGAGTGCATCAATAAAGTGTGCGGCGGTGGAACCTGTACCAACACCAACAATGGTTCCGGGCTGAACATACTGAAGTGCCGCCCATCCTACTGCTTTTTTCAATTCATCCTGCGTCATGATCGTTTCGCCTGTGGTATGAAATTTCAGACGCATTATATACAAAAAAAGCGATTCAGACCCCGTCAGCAAGTCGTACGGATAACTCATCCATGAAATAACAGACAATGGCGGACATCCCCTTTCACCCCGGCAAAGCTGGGTATCAGGAGGCATCAGAATTACCCTTCTATCCCCCAGTCTGCATATCTGAAACTACGCCGATAAAGGTGAAGCTCTGTAATACAATTAATTGATAATATTACCAATAAAAATCACATCCAGTGCCAGTAACTCGCCCACAGAACCTTGCCTGTACGCTCCACAAAGCCTAAAAAAACACGGTGTTGTCAGTCAAAATTTCCATTATGGCTGCTTTTGTATACGTTAAATGCTCTGTACCCAAAGCAAAATTATGTCATAGTTCGGCATAAGAAAATTTGAGGAGCAGGTTAAAGCAATGAAACGCCCGGACTACAGAACATTACAGGCACTGGATGCGGTAATACGTGAACGAGGATTTGAGCGCGCGGCACAGAAATTGTGCATTACGCAATCAGCCGTCTCACAGCGCATTAAGCAGCTGGAAAATATGTTCGGGCAGCCGTTATTAGTGCGTACTGTCCCGCCGCGACCTACAGAACAAGGGCAAAAACTGCTGGCACTGCTTCGCCAGGTCGAATTGCTGGAAGAAGAGTGGCTGGGGGATGAACAAACCGGTTCAACCCCGCTACTACTTTCACTGGCGGTCAACGCTGACAGTCTGGCAACCTGGCTGCTACCGGCGCTGGCTCCGGTGCTGGCTGATTCCCCTATTCGTCTGAACTTGCAGGTGGAAGATGAAACCCGCACCCAGGAACGTCTGCGTCGCGGTGAAGTGGTTGGCGCGGTGAGTATTCAACATCAGGCGCTGCCCAGTTGTCTTGTCGATAAACTTGGCGCGCTCGACTATCTGTTCGTCAGCTCCAGACCATTTGCTGAAAAATACTTTCCCAATGGAGTAAGCCGCTCCGCGCTGCTCAAGGCACCGGTGGTGGCGTTTGACCATCTTGACGATATGCACCAGGCATTTTTACAGCAAAACTTCGATCTCCCGCCAGGTAGCGTGCCGTGCCATATCGTTAACTCGTCTGAAGCCTTCGTTCAACTCGCTCGCCAGGGAACAACCTGCTGTATGATCCCACACCTGCAAATTGAGAAAGAACTGGCGAGCGGCGAGCTGATCGACCTTACGCCAGGGCTGTTTCAACGGCGAATGCTCTACTGGCACCGCTTTGCCCCAGAAAGCCGCATGATGCGTAAAGTCACCGATGCTTTGCTCGACTATGGTCACAAAGTGCTTCGTCAGGATTAATCAATCACTTAATGCCTGGTAGCACATATCAGGCATTTTCCTTTTTTCTTTTTACCTTCTTTGAACAACGTCACGAAACAGACAAATCTCACGCGGCAAAAAACGACGTCCCAATGCATTTTTTTTGCTGGCGACAACCCCGTGTAAAAAGCTCACCGTAAGCGCATCCCACCATTTTGATTGCGTTTTATGGAGCAAATAATGTCTAACGTGCAGGAATGGCAACAACTTGCCAACAAGGAATTGAGCCGTCGGGAGAAAAACGTCGACTCACTGGTACGGCAAACGGCGGAAGGGATAACCATCAAGCCGTTGTATACCGAAGCCGATCTCGACAATCTGGAAGTAACCGGCACCCTTCCAGGCTTGCCCCCCTACGTTCGTGGTCCACGTGCCACCATGTATACCGCTCAACCGTGGACCATTCGTCAGTATGCTGGTTTCTCCACGGCAAAAGAATCTAACGCCTTTTATCGCCGTAACCTCGCTGCCGGGCAAAAGGGCCTTTCCGTTGCCTTTGACCTCGCCACCCACCGTGGTTACGACTCTGACAATCCGCGCGTTTCAGGCGACGTCGGTAAAGCAGGCGTCGCTATCGACACCGTTGAAGATATGAAGGTGCTATTCGACCAGATCCCGCTGGATCAAATGTCGGTATCGATGACTATGAACGGGGCGGTGTTGCCGGTCCTGGCGTTTTATATTGTGGCCGCTGAAGAGCAAGGCGTTACACCCGATAAACTCACAGGCACCATCCAGAACGACATTCTGAAAGAGTACCTCTGCCGCAATACCTATATTTATCCGCCAAAACCGTCTATGCGTATTATCGCTGACATCATCGCCTGGTGTTCCGGCAATATGCCGCGCTTTAATACCATCAGTATTAGCGGTTACCACATGGGCGAAGCGGGAGCTAACTGCGTGCAGCAGGTGGCGTTTACTCTCGCTGATGGAATTGAGTACATCAAAGCTGCACTTTCTGCTGGCCTGAAAATTGACGACTTTGCCCCGCGCCTGTCGTTTTTCTTTGGCATCGGTATGGATCTTTTCATGAACGTCGCCATGCTGCGCGCCGCACGTTATCTCTGGAGTGAGGCGGTAAGCGGATTTGGAGCCAAAGATCCAAAATCACTGGCACTGCGCACCCACTGTCAGACCTCAGGCTGGAGTCTCACCGAGCAAGATCCCTATAACAACGTTATCCGCACCACCATTGAAGCGTTGGGCGCCACACTTGGCGGTACACAATCACTGCATACCAACGCTTTTGATGAGGCTCTTGGGCTGCCAACCGACTTCTCGGCACGTATAGCCCGTAATACTCAGATAATCATTCAGGAAGAGTCAGAAATCTGCCGCACCGTCGATCCGCTGGCCGGATCTTATTACGTTGAGTCGTTGACCGATCAGATCGTTAAACAAGCCAGAGCTATTATCCAACAGATCGATGAGGCTGGTGGCATGGCGAAAGCGATCGAAGCGGGTTTGCCAAAACGAATGATCGAAGAAGCGTCTGCGCGTGAGCAGTCACTGATCGATCAGGGCAAACGAGTGATTGTTGGTGTTAACAAGTACAAGCTGGATCACGAAGACGAAACCGATGTCCTTGAGATAGACAACGTGATGGTACGTAACGAGCAGATTGCTTCACTGGAGCATATTCGCGCCACCCGCGATGATGCTGCCGTAACCACCGCACTGAATGCTCTGACTAATGCGGCACTGCAAAACGAAAACCTGCTGGCTGCTGCTATTAATGCGGCACGCGTTCGCGCGACATTGGGTGAAATCTCCGATGCGCTGGAAGCCGCTTTTGACCGTTATCTGGTGCCGAGCCAGTGTGTTACCGGCGTGATTGCGCAAAGCTATCATCAGTCGGAAAAATCAGCTTGCGAATTTGATGCGATTGTTGCGCAAACGGAACAGTTCCTCGCGGATAACGGCCGTCGCCCGCGCATTCTGATCGCCAAAATGGGGCAGGATGGACACGATCGCGGGGCCAAAGTTATTGCCAGCGCCTATTCCGATCTTGGATTTGACGTTGATTTAAGTCCGATGTTCTCGACACCAGAAGAGATCTCCCGCCTGGCGGTGGAAAACGACGTTCATGTGGTGGGGGCGTCCTCACTCGCTGCCGGGCATAAAACACTGATCCCGGAACTGGTAGAAGCCCTCAAAAAATGGGGACGCGAAGATATCTGCGTAGTCGCTGGCGGCGTTATTCCACCGCAGGATTATGCCTTCCTGCAAGAACGTGGCGTGGCAGCGATTTATGGTCCGGGTACTCCCATGCTCGACAGCGTACGTGATGTACTGAATCGGATTAGCCAGCGTCATGATTAACGAAGCCACGCTGACAGACAACATTCGGCGCTTACGTCAGGGTGAGCGTGCCACGCTCGCCCAGGCGATGACGCTGGTAGAAAGCCGTCATCCACGTCATCAGGAACTAAGTACTCAGTTGCTCGACGCCATCATGCCGTTTTGTGGAAATGCACTGCGCCTGGGCGTTACCGGCACACCTGGCGCGGGGAAAAGCACCTTTCTTGAAGCTTTCGGTATGTTGCTGATTCGCCAGGGGCTGAAAGTCGCGGTAATTGCCGTCGATCCCAGCAGCCCAGTGACCGGTGGCAGCATTCTTGGCGATAAGACCCGGATGACCGAACTGGCGCGTGCCGATACGGCATTTATTCGCCCGGTTCCATCATCCGGTCATCTGGGCGGCGCCAGCCAGCGGGCGCGGGAGTTAATGCTGTTATGCGAAGCGGCGGGTTATGACGTGGTGATCGTTGAAACCGTCGGCGTCGGGCAGTCAGAAACCGAAGTAGCCCGCATGGTGGACTGTTTTATCTCACTGCAAATCGCCGGTGGTGGTGATGATCTCCAGGGCATTAAAAAGGGGCTGATGGAGATGGCAGATCTGATTGTCATTAACAAAGACGATGGAGATAACCACGCGAATGTCGCCATTGCCCGCCACATGTACGAGGGCGCTCTGCATATTCTGCGTCGCAAATATGACGAATGGCAGCCGCAGGTTCTTACCTGTAGCGCGCTGGAAAAATGCGGTATCGATGAGATTTGGCGCGCAATTATCGATTTCAAAACCGCACTTACCGCCAGCGGTCGTTTGCAACAAATGCGGCAACAACAATCGGTGGAATGGCTGCGTAAACAAACCGAAGAAGAGGTGCTGCACCACCTGTTCGCGAATGAAGATTTCGATCGCTATTACCGCCAGACGCTATTAGCAGTCAAAAACAATACGCTCTCGCCGCGCACCGGTTTGCGGCAGCTCAGTGAATTTATCCAGACTCAATATTTTGATTAAAGGAATTTTTATGTCTTATCAGTATGTTAATGTCATTATCATCAACAAAGTGGCGGTCATTGAGTTTAACTATGGCCGCAAACTCAATGCATTGAGTAAAGTCTTTATTGACGACCTGATCCAGGCACTAAGCGATCTCAACCGACCCGAAATTCGCTGTATCATTCTGCGTGCCCCGAGTGGTTCCAAAGTATTCTCCGCAGGCCACGACATCCATGAATTGCCATCAGGCGGTCGCGATCCTCTCTCTTACGATGATCCGCTACGGCAAATTACCCGTATGATCCAAAAATGCCCGAAACCGATTATCTCAATGGTCGAAGGTAGCGTCTGGGGAGGTGCTTTTGAAATGATCATGAGTTCCGATCTGATCATCGCCGCCAGCACATCGACCTTCTCAATGACCCCAGTTAACCTTGGCGTACCGTATAACCTGGTGGGCATCCACAACCTGACCCGCGACGCGGGCTTCCACATCGTCAAAGAACTGATATTTACTGCTTCGCCAGTCACCGCCCAACGCGCGCTGGCTGTTGGCATTCTCAACCACGTTGTTGACATCAGCGAGCTGGAAGATTTCACCCTGCAAATGGCGCACCACATTTCCGAAAAAGCACCGCTGGCGATCGCGGTAATCAAGGAAGAACTGCGCGTGCTGGGCGAGGCGCACACGATGAATTCAGACGAATTTGAACGTATTCAGGGGATGCGCCGAGCGGTTTATGACAGCGAGGATTATCAGGAAGGTATGAACGCTTTCCTGGAAAAACGTAAACCTACTTTCGTCGGGCATTAATGCTCAGCGAATGAAGGAGCAAAAGATGAATATGATCTGGGCAAGGATGACCGCCGATGAAGCGGCGGAAATTATCCAGCACAATGATATGGTAGCATTCAGCGGCTTTACCCCTGCGGGTTCACCTAAAGCTCTACCTGTCGCTATTGCTCATCGTGCCAACGAACAACATGAGGCGAAAAAACCGTACCAGATTCGCCTGCTAACCGGAGCGTCAATTAGCGCCGCCGCCGATGACGTGCTCTCTGAAGCTAACGCCGTTTCATGGCGCGCTCCGTATCAAACATCATCTGGGTTACGCCAAAAGATCAATCAGGGGGCAGTCAGTTTTGTTGATCTACACTTGAGCGAAGTCGCGCAAATGGTTAACTACGGCTTCTTCGGCGACATTGATGTTGCGGTAATTGAAGCCTCAGCCATCGCGCCGGATGGACGTGTCTGGTTAACCAGTGGGATCGGTAACGCTCCGACCTGGTTACTGCGGGCCAAGAAAGTAATCATTGAACTCAATCACTATCATGATCCGCGCGTTGCGGAACTGGCGGATATTGTGATTCCTGGCGCACCACCGCGACGCAATAGCGTTTCGATCTTCCATGCGATGGATCGCGTCGGTACTCGTTATGTGCAAATTGATCCGAAAAAGATTGTCGCGGTCGTGGAAACCAACTTACCTGATGCAGGTAAGCTGCTGGATAAGCAAAATCCCATGTGCCAACAGATCGCCGACAATGTGGTTACCTTCTTATTACGTGAAATGGCACAGGGGCGCATTCCGCCGGAATTTCTGCCACTGCAAAGTGGGGTAGGCAACATCAATAATGCGGTAATGGCGCGTCTCGGGGATAACCCGGATATTCCACCGTTTATGATGTATTCGGAAGTGCTACAGGAATCAGTAGTTCATCTTCTGGAAACTGGAAAAATCACCGGAGCCAGCGCCTCCAGTCTGACTATCTCTGCCGATTCACTGCGTAAGATTTATGACAATATGGACTATTTCTCCTGTCGCATTGTGTTACGTCCGCAGGAGATTTCCAATAACCCGGAAATTATCCGCCGCCTTGGTGTTATCGCTCTGAACGTCGGCCTGGAGTTTGATATTTACGGGCACGCCAACTCAACGCATGTTGCCGGTGTTAATTTAATGAACGGTATCGGCGGCAGCGGTGATTTTGAACGCAATGCTTATCTGTCGATCTTTATGGCGCCGTCGATCGCCAAAGAAGGAAAAATATCAACCATCGTGCCGATGTGTAGTCATGTTGATCACAGCGAGCACAGCGTGAAAGTGATCATCACTGAACAAGGGATCGCCGATCTGCGCGGCCTCTCTCCACTTCAGCGCGCACGCGCTATCATCGATAACTGCGCCCATCCCATGTATCGTGACTATCTGCATCGCTATCTGGAAAATGCCCCTGGCGGGCATATTCACCACGATCTTAGCCACGTTTTCGATCTGCATCGTAACTTGATCGAAACGGGTTCAATGCTGGGTTAATTGCTCGTACCATCACGATCTTCAGCAATTTGCTGTAGCATCGTGGCGGTATAGCGATGATTTTTCAGTGAATAGAGATATTCCTGCATATACATTGGCGTATGCGGCGCATCAAAATATTTCAGCGTTGCCGGATTCACCAGTCGCCAGGCAAAATGTGGAATGACTGTCAGAAAATGTCCGCGCTCAACGGCGCTGATTTTGGCCATAAAACTGTAGGGGCGATAAATAATTGTTGGATTGATCCCACAAGGGCGCATGTTCGCATCAATCATCGCTTCATAGTTAGCGCGATTCTGAAAGCGCATCTGTAACCACGGTAGCTCCTGTAATAACTCCTGCTCCTGACGTTCTTCAAAACGGCGGGAAACAAGAAACCCTAGCCGCAGCGGCGACAGTTCGCTGATAGTTAGATTTTCCAGCCCCTTTACTCGGGCGGATACATGCTGCGGAGAGATAATAAAATCAAACTGACGGTAGAAGAGATTATCGATAACCCCATTTTCGCTAAACTCAACCGGCTGAGCAGTCACCCCTTCATATTTATCACCAAGACTGATTAGCTGATCAAAAATAATCGTCGGATAAGTATTATCGATGCCAATGACAATTTCATGAGAATGACGCCCGGAATTATGAATTTCATTATCAATAGCAGAAAGTCGTTGGTAAACCGGGAATAGTTTTTGATAAAGTTCCTGCCCGGCTTTATTAAGGCTAATGTTGTTATCTTTACGGGTAAACAGCGTATAACCAATTTGCTCCTCCAGCGCGGCAATACTTTTGCCAAACGGTGAAGCCGTCATATGAATCTTTTCTGCTGCCCGAGCAATATTATTGGTTTGCGCTAATAAAATAAAATTGCGCATCTTTTTTGAAATAAAAATATCCATACCCTCTCCCAAACATCACTGTCCGCTTAACCGTTTCAGTTATTCAATCTTTGATGAAATTGCGAGCAAAGATAGGTAATTGCATCATGGTTTTACAGAAAATTACAGAAAAAGGAGACGATATAAGGTGAAGACATTAGCCCGACAAATGAGTCGGGCTAAATGTATTATTGTGCGGTAGGTGTTTTTGCAGGTTGCTGATCAACGGGTTCTAACTGGAAGACCACATCCACCTGATCATCAAACTGAATAGCGGCCTGCTCGTAAGTTTCCTGAGCAGAAACCGGCGCGGCATCAGCTTTCATCATCCGAACCATCGGGCTGGGCTGATAGTTGGAAACATGGTAGCGCACGCTATACACCGGTCCCAGTTTGCGATTAAAGCCATTTGCCAGCTCCTGCGCCTGATGAATCGCGTTATCTATCGCTGCCTTACGCGCTTTATCTTTATAGGTATCCGGTTGCGCTACGCCCAACGAAACAGAACGAATTTCGTTAAGACCGGCCTTCAGCGCACCATCCAGCAACGAATTCAGTTTGTCTAACTGACGAACTGTTACTTCTACCGTTCTCACTGCCCGATAGCCTTTCAGAATACTTTTGCCATCCTGGTAATCGTAATCTGGCTGGGTACGTAAATTCGCAGAACTGATATCTTTTTTCGCGATCTGATTGAGTTCAAGGAAAGAGATATATTGCGCCACGCGCTCATCCGCTTGTTTCTTGGCGGTAGCAGCATCCTTCGCTGCCACATTAACTTCAATAGCAAGAGTGGCAATGTCTGGCACTGCATCTACGCTTGCCGTTCCTGAAGTGACAATGTGCGGACCATCCGGTAGTTCATTGGCCTGTACTGCCATCCCGCTGAAACCCATCAATGCCGCCAGGGCGATAACTTTGAACTTCACGTTAGTCTCTCCGTGTTAATTTACTTGCCCAAAATTCAAAACCTCTGTAGGCAAGCTTAGCGTCTCTGTTTTTATTTTCCATAAGATAGCGCCTAACTGAACAAGGCTTGTGCATGGGCAATACCATCTCTCGCCAGCTGTAGGGCGATAAACCACATTACGCCACCAACAATAATATTAATAATACGCTGCGCTTTGGCGGTACGCAGACGCGGTGCCAGCCAGGCAGCGAGAAGCGCCAGACCAAAGAACCACAAGAAAGAGGCGCTAATCGTCCCAAGCGCAAACCAGCGTTTTGGTTCGACGTCGAGCTGCCCGCCGAGGCTCCCCAATACCACAAAGGTATCCAGATAAACATGGGGATTCAGCCAGGTCACTGCCAGCATGGTGGCAATAATTTTCCAGCGTCCCTGTTTCATGACTTCAGCACTAACCAGCTCAATATTACTGCTCATCGCCGTTTTAAAAGCGCCAAAGCCATACCACAACAAGAAGGCAACGCCGCCCCAGGTCACTAAGGCCAATAACCACGGTGACTGCATCAGTAACGCGCTACCGCCAAAAATCCCGGCGCAAATCAGAACCAAATCGCTGATTGCACAAAGTAAGGCAATCATAATGTGGTACTGGCGGCGAATACCCTGATTCATCACAAAAGCATTTTGTGGACCGAGCGGCAGGATCATAGCCGCACCAAGTGCAAGACCTTGAAAATAATAAGAAAACACGTTAAACATTCCGAATTAATTATCTGATGCAGAGACTATAGCGCGGGATTGTTATTAGCGGAAATTGATAATATTAATTGGCAATCAGAATAACTAATAAGAGAGAGGCCAGATAGTATTATCTGGCCTCAGTGTTGATTATGCAGCTTTGTCCTCTTTCACCCGCTTAAAATTCACATCCATTTGCGGGTACGGGAAGCTGATACCAGCGGCATCAAATTCGCGTTTAATACGCTCCAGCACATCCCAGTAAACGTTTTGCAGATCGCCGCTGTTGCTCCAGACGCGGACCACGAAATTAATCGAGGATGCACCAAGCTCGTTCAGACGCACGGTCATTTCGCGATCTTTTAAAATGCGATCGTCAGACTGGATAATATCGGTCAGGATCTGCTTCACCTGATCGATATCGGAATCATACGCCACACCAATGATAAATTCGTTACGGCGCGCAGGCTCGCGAGAGAAGTTAATAATATTACCGGCAATAATTTTACCGTTCGGGATAACGATAATTTTACCGTCTGCGGTGCGCATAGTCGTAGAGAAAATCTGCACGCTCTGCACTGTACCGGCAACACCGCCGAGGTCGACATATTCACCGGCACGGAACGGGCGGAACAGTACCAGCAACACGCCAGCGGCCAGGTTAGACAGAGAACCCTGCAACGCCAAACCTACAGCTAAACCTGCGGCACCCAGCACGGCGATAACCGATGCGGTTTGAACGCCCACGCGACCTAACGCTGCGATCAGCGTAAAGGCAATAATCGCATATCGGGCTAATGCAGAGATAAAATCAGCTACGGTGGCATCTATGTTACGGGAGATCATCAGGCGATTCACCGCGTTGGAGATCATCCGCGCGACAATCAAACCGATAATGATAATCGCGAGAGCCGCCACGATGTTTACAGCATAACTCAGCAACAGCGCCTGGTTGTTCACCAACCAGGAACCTGCACCGTGTATGCTATCGACAACATTCAAATCTTCCATTCAATATTCCTTTTTAACTGACTCAAAATGGAGAAATACACTCCGCCGCCTTATGACGGGCGGTCTGACAAGGGTAAACAATAAAGTATAATTTTGCCAAATAGATCACAAAATTCTCATCTGCATCACCTTGCTTTTGGCGAAAAAAAGCCCGCTATGCTGGCCTCCTCAGATTGTTGACAAGGTGCGCTTTGTTCATGCCGGATGCGGCGTAAACGCCTTATCCGTCCTACGAAAGCATTTAAGTTCACGTAGGCCTGATAAGCGTAGCGCATCAGGCAATTTTTCTTTTGGCGAAAAAAAAGACCCGCAAAGCGGGTCTTGAGATAAGCAAAAAGGAATATCTTACAGAACGTCGATCGCGTTCAGTTCCTTGAATGCTTTTTCCAGACGAGCGATCATCGAAGTCTGACCGGCACGCAGCCATACGCGCGGATCGTAGTATTTCTTGTTCGGCTGATCTTCGCCTTTCGGGTTGCCCAGCTGACCCTGCAGGTAAGCTTCATTTTCTTTGTAGTAGTTCAGAACACCTTCCCAGGTTGCCCATTGGGTATCGGTATCGATGTTCATTTTCACTACACCGTAGCTTACGGAGTCTTTGATTTCCTGAGCTGTAGAACCGGAACCGCCGTGGAATACGAAGTTCAGGCTGTTGTGCGGCAGGTTGTGTTTCTTAGAAACATATTCCTGAGAATCGCGCAGGATAGTCGGGGTCAGAACCACGTTACCCGGCTTGTAAACGCCGTGTACGTTACCGAAAGAAGCAGCGATGGTGAAACGCGGGCTGATTTTGCTCAGCTCGGTGTATGCGTAATCAACGTCTTCCGGCTGGGTGTACAGTGCAGAAGCGTCCATGTGGCTGTTGTCCACGCCGTCTTCTTCACCACCGGTGCAACCCAGTTCGATTTCCAGAGTCATGCCGATTTTGGACATGCGCTCCAGGTATTTAGAGCAGATTTCAATGTTCTCTTGCAGAGATTCTTCAGACAGGTCGATCATGTGAGAAGAGAACAGTGGTTTACCGGTAGCAGCGAAGTGTTTTTCACCTGCGTCCAGCAGACCGTCGATCCACGGCAGCAGTTTCTTCGCGCAGTGGTCAGTGTGCAGGATAACCGGAACACCGTAGTGTTCAGCCATCTGGTGTACGTGATGTGCACCAGAGATCGCGCCCAGGATAGCAGCACCCTGCGGAACGTCAGATTTCACGCCTTTACCAGCGATAAAAGAAGCACCACCGTTGGAGAACTGAACGATAACCGGCGCTTTAACTTTAGCAGCGGTTTCCAGTACGGCGTTGATGGAGTCAGTACCGACACAGTTTACTGCTGGCAGTGCGAAGTTGTTTTCTTTTGCTACCTGGAAAACTTTCTGTACGTCATCACCAGTGATTACGCCAGGTTTTACGAAATCAAAAATCTTAGACATGTTTCTTTGTCCTGTATCGTCGGGCTGTAGAAAAAGTGCGTGCTTTAAAAGCGCGCTGAAACAAGGGCAGGTTTCCCTGCCCTGTGATTTTTTTACTTCTTAGCGCGCTCTTCGAGCATCGCTACTGCAGGCAGTACTTTACCTTCCACGAATTCGAGGAATGCGCCGCCGCCAGTGGAGATGTAGGAGATTTTGTCAGCAATACCGAACAGGTCGATTGCTGCCAGAGTGTCGCCGCCACCAGCGATGGAGAACGCTTCGCTGTCTGCGATAGCGTTAGCCACGATTTCAGTACCTTTACGGAAGTTCGGGAATTCGAACACACCAACCGGGCCGTTCCACAGAATGGTTTTCGCATTCTTCAGGATTTCAGCCAGTTCTTGCGCAGAAGCGTCACCGATATCCAGGATCTGCTCGTCAGCTTTCACGTCGTTAACAGATTTCAGAGTAGCCGGAGCAGTTTCAGAGAACTCAGTTGCTACGCGAACATCAGACGGAACCGGGATGTTGCAGGTGGTCAGCAGACGTTTTGCTTCGTCAACCAGGTCTGCTTCGTACAGAGATTTACCCACATCGTGGCCTTGTGCCGCGATAAAGGTGTTAGCAATACCACCACCAACGATCAGCTGGTCAGCGATTTTAGACAGGGAGTCCAGAACGGTCAGTTTGGTAGAAACTTTAGAACCACCAACGATAGCCACCATCGGACGAGCTGGTTCTTTCAGTGCTTTACCCAGCGCGTCCAGTTCAGCCGCCAGCAGCGGGCCTGCGCACGCAACGTCAGCGAATTTACCGATACCGTGAGTAGAAGCCTGCGCGCGGTGAGCAGTACCGAATGCATCCATTACGAACACGTCGCACAGTGCAGCGTATTTCTTGGACAGAGTTTCGTCGTCTTTCTTCTCGCCTTTGTTGAAGCGAACGTTTTCCAGAACAACCAGTTCACCTTCAGCAACGTCAACGCCGTCGAGGTAATCTTTAACCAAGCGAACCGGGTTAGACAGTTTGTCTTTCAGGTAGTTAACAACCGGCAGCAGAGAGAATTCTTCATTGTACTCGCCTTCGGTAGGACGACCCAGGTGGGAAGTTACCATCACTTTAGCGCCTTGTTTCAGAGCCAGTTCGATGGTCGGCAGAGAAGCACGGATGCGTGCGTCGCTGGTTACTTTCCCGTCTTTTACTGGTACGTTCAGATCCGCACGGATAAATACACGTTTCCCAGCAAGATCCAGATCGGTCATCTTAATTACAGACATGGTGAATCCTCTCGTTGATTCTAAAAGTTTTGCAGACGCTGCTTGCGTCTTACCTGAAAGCAACAGTAGCCATCGCTAACGTCGTGTCGAGCATTCGGTTAGCAAAGCCCCATTCGTTATCGCACCAGACCAACGTTTTGATCAGGTGTGCGCCACTGACCCGGGTTTGGGTGCCATCGACAATGGCACTGTGCGGATCGTGGTTAAAATCTACAGAGACCAACGGTAATTCCGTATAGTCAACTATACCATGAAATGCACCTTGTGCCGCCTTTTGCAGCAACTGGTTGACTTCATTGGCTTTTACAGGTTTCTTCACCGTCACGCTTAAATCAATTGCCGTCACATTTATGGTTGGCACGCGTACCGCAATCGCTTCAAAACGATCGTTAAACTGCGGGAAAAAACGCGTGATACCAGCGGCCAGTTTTGTATCGACCGGAATAATCGACTGACTGGCTGCCCGGGTGCGACGCAGGTCAGGATGGTATGCATCAATAACCTGTTGATCGTGCATGGCGGAGTGAATTGTGGTCACAGTGCCGGACTCAATACCGTACGCATCATCTAACAATTTGATGACGGGAATTATGCAATTCGTAGTACAGGAAGCGTTAGAAACGATGCGGTGTTCCGCACGAAGTTGATCCTGATTGACGCCGTAAACAACGGTCGCGTCGAGATCGTTACTGCCAGGATGTGAAAAGAGCACTTTTTTGGCCCCGGCGGCAATATGCGCTTCGCCATGTTCGCGGGAGCCATATACGCCAGTGCAGTCGAGAACCACATCGACGCCAAGTTCACGCCAGGGAAGCGATTGCAGTGAACGTTCATGCAATACGCGGATGGCGTCATCACCAACAAAGAGTTGATCGCGTTCCTGACGTACTTCCCATGCAAAACGGCCATGGCTGGTGTCATATTTCAACAAATGCGCCATGCCCGCAGCATCCGCCAATTCGTTGATTGCCACCACGGTGATTTCCGCCCGGCGTCCGGATTCATACACAGCACGAACCACATTACGCCCGATGCGACCGAAGCCATTTATCGCTACGCGTACGGTCATAGGTCTCCTGCAAGGCTTTCTCTAAGCAAATTTGCCAGACAGAGTAGTCCAGCAAATCGTTCGGGAAAACCTTACCTGTCGCAAATCGCGACTGATTGGTTAATTGTCGAACATTTAATCGACTGAAACGCTTCAGCTAGGATAAGCGAAACGCGGAATAAAAGGAATGATTGTCCAGTCAAAGAAGACAATTATCTGACTTACGTCACGTTTTTCGCTCTGGTTCACCAGGAATTATTCCACCTGGCAGAATCACGAATAAGCGTAGCAAAATCTTTTCGTTGTGCCGTCATAAACCCTGACTTATATCAGAATATGACTGATGCAGCGTCGATATCATCCGCAATACGTCCGAGTTTCGGAGTACTTCAATGATGACATTGCCTCCCCCTTATTCTTCAACTGCACGCTTTTACGCGCTGCGCCTGCTTCCCGATCAGGAAGTTTTCTCTCAATTACGCGCCTTCGCACAGCAGCAACAGCTTCACGCTGCGTGGATTGCTGGTTGTACCGGCAGTCTGGCTGATGTTGCTTTGCGCTATGCCGGGCAAGAAAACACCACCCTTCTAAGCGGTAAGTTTGAAGTGATCGCACTGAACGGCACGCTGGAACAGACGGGCGAACATCTTCATCTCTGCGTTTCCGACCAACACGGCGCGATGCTTGGCGGTCATATGATGCCCGGCTGTACCGTGCGCACCACGCTTGAACTGGTGATCGGCTGCCTGGAAGAACTGGCATTTAGTCGCCAACCTTGTGCACTTTCTGGTTACGACGAGTTGCATATTTCCCCCGTTAACTAACTATTTTCAGAGAGGTTTTCTTATGGCGCTTCGCCACTTTTCCAGTCAGGCTCTGGTGCTGATCGTTATCTCTATCGCCATCAATATGATCGGCGGGCAACTGGCCAGCATGGTCAAACTACCTATTTTTCTCGACTCCATCGGCACGCTTATTAGCGCGGTACTGCTTGGGCCGGTGGTCGGTATGTTGACCGGCTTACTGACCAATTTACTTTGGGGATTATTGACCGACCCGATCGCCGCCGCTTTTGCCCCCGTAGCGATGATCATTGGTCTGGTCGCGGGCTGGCTGGCGCGGGTGGGTTGGTTTC
Source organism: Escherichia sp. MOD1-EC6475 (assembly GCF_003046645.1). Taxonomy (NCBI): domain Bacteria; kingdom Pseudomonadati; phylum Pseudomonadota; class Gammaproteobacteria; order Enterobacterales; family Enterobacteriaceae; genus Escherichia; species Escherichia sp. MOD1-EC6475. The sequence continues at coordinate 78,141 of NZ_PZKQ01000052.1, forward strand.
GCACCCTACCGAAAGTCGTTGTCAGCGGCGTGATTATTACCCTGGCGGTCACAGTCGTTGCTGTACCGTTACGTACTGCGCTGTTCGGCGGCGTAACCGGTAGCGGAGCCGATTTGTTCGTTGCCTGGATGCACTCTATGGGGCAAAACCTGGTGGAATCGGTGGCGATTACGGTGATAGGCGCGAACCTGGTCGATAAAATTCTCACGGCGGTGATTGTCTGGCTTTTACTGCGACAACTGCCGATTCGCACTACGCGCCATTTTCCAACGATGGCAGCCGTGCGCTAAATGCATCCGTTTACCTCATTAACGCTGTGGGCGCTGGCGGCCTGCACCACGCTAATCCTGCCCGCGCAGACCATTTTGCCGGTCTATAGCGCGGCGACCTTTCTCTGCCTTATTGCGTTAAAAGCCACGCGGCGACGGGCAAAATATGTCGCCTGGCTGATGTTTTCGCTGGGGGTCGGGCTGTGGCTAGTGCACGGTGGCTGGCTGACAGAATGGATAAGCGGAACGCCGCGCAATCCTGAACGTTGGGCATTTGCTATTACGCTCTGGCTGCGCATTCTGGCTATTGTTTCCACTTCGCAGTTGTGGATGCAGTACGTACCCGTGCAATGTTTTATCCGCGCTTTGTTTGCTTCTCGCCTGCCGCCGGGCGTCGCTTATCTGTTTGCCGGACCGCTGCTGGTCGTTGAGCAGTTAAAACGACAATTAGCAATTATTCATGAAGCACAGCGTGCGCGTGGCGTGCCGCTGGATGAAGGCTGGTATCAGCGTTTACGTGCGATGCCGGCGTTAATTATTCCGCTAACACACAATGCGCTTAACGATCTGGCAATCCGTGGTGCGGCGCTGGATATGCGGGCATTTCGCTTACATAACCGGCGCACTACGCTATGGGCACCACCTGACAGTAAATTACAAAAAGTGTCTCGTTACACCATGATATTGCTGATACTGGCAGAACCCGGAGTGTGGCTATGGTTACGTTAGAACAGTTTCGCTATTGCCCGACGCACTCAACGCACTCTCCGTTCTGTTATGACTTTCACTATGACAAACCGGGGATGGTCGCCATCTTTGGGGACAACGGCAGCGGCAAAAGCACGCTGGCGCAGCTGATGGCGGGTTGGTATCCGGACTTCCTGCCGGGTGATATCGCTGGCATGGGAATGCTCCTCAATACGCCTATTGGGCAACTCTCACTAAACGAACAAGCCGCTACCATTCAACTCGTCCAGCAATCTCCCTATTTGCAGCTTTCTGGCTGTACCTTCAGCGTGGAAGAGGAAATTGCGTTTGGACCAGAAAATCTGTGTCTGGAAGAAGCCGAGGTTATGGCGCGCATTGACGCCGCCCTGACCCTGACCGAGTGCCAGCCGTTGCGCCATCGTCATCCAGCAACGCTCTCCGGCGGAGAGACCCAACGCGTGGTCATCGCCTGCGCTATCGCCATGCAACCAAAACTATTAATTCTTGATGAAGCCTTTAGCCGACTGACGTCGCAAGCCAGCGAAATGCTGTTGCAGCGTTTACAACACTGGGCGCTGGAATGTGATTCGCTGATTATTCTTTTTGAACGTCATCGCACACCTTTCCTGAACTATTGCCAGCAAGCGTGGCAACTGCAAAACGGAGTGCTCCGGTCATTATGTTAACGTTAAATCAGGTAACTTATCGCTGGCCAGGTGCGGCAACGGATTGTCTTTGCGACATTTCTCTGCAACTCAAACAAGGTGAATGGCTGGCGCTGACCGGCGACAACGGCGCGGGTAAATCGACACTGTTACGCATCATGGCGGGTCTTCTTCCCCCATCTTCCGGTACAGTAATATTGCAACAACAGGCATTACATACGCTTAAGAACCGCCAACGCGCGGCAAAGATTGGCGTGCTGTTTCAGGAAGTGGAAAACCAGCTGTTTCATAGCACCGTCGCTGAAGAGGTCGCGTTTGGCCTGAAATTACAAAAATACTCACCCGCAGACATCGCGAAACGCACCGAATACGCCCTGCAATGTTGTCAGTTAGCAGACGTTGCCAGCGCGCATCCATTGGATCTGCATAGCGCACAGCGAAGGATGGTCGCCGTCGCCAGTCTGGAAGCTCTCGCCCCGCCGCTGTTATTACTTGACGAACCGAGCCGGGATTTTGATGCCCAATGGCTGGCGGTATTTGAAAGCTGGCTGGAAAAGTGCCACCAGCGTGGTGCAAGCGTGGTGGCAATCAGCCATGACGCCGCGTTTACCCGGCGTCATTTTTCTCGCGTTGTGAGACTGGAAGGCGGTGTAGTGAGAGACATCAATCCGCCAGACGATATTCACCGCTAGCCGTCATCATTAAGGTCAAATTTGCCGGCAGACTCTGTTCCAGCACCCGGCGAACATTTGGGCCGTCGGTACGTTCATAAAAGGCTTCAGCGTCTGCCAGCGATAACCCTCCCGCCAGCTTGCGCCCCACCAGCCGTTCCCGTAACGCAGCTGCGGGCGCGTTGATAAAGATCGAGAAATCACAAAATTGCGCAAGCGTGCGCCACTTCTCGTCATCCAACAACAGCCAGTTTCCTTCTACGATAATGATCGGTGCAGTAACGTGTAACGCATCTTCTACGGGATCATGCTTTTGTCGATCGTACTGCGGCCACGTACAATCCCCTTCCACTGCCCGGCGCAGATTTTCCGCCAGTTTCGCCACGTCAAACGTCTGCGGTGCGCCTTTATAAGGGCGAAGCTGATGCTCATCCAGCCAGCCATTGTAATGGTGAAAACCATCCATCGGGAGCGTCTGAATAGCGGGTAATTCGGGATCTTGTTGTGCAAGATATTCCCAGAAGGTCGTTAGCGTAGATTTGCCCGTCCCCGGTGGAGCGCAAAGAAATACCACCGTGCGCCGCTGCGGATTTACCGCCTGCAAGGCGGCCAACATGCGCAGCAATGGTTTATGCACGTGTTTTATCTCTTCATCATGGTACTGCGCTTGCACGTTCAGCCCATTCACCGTTAATTCAATTTTCACGGCGTTAATTCCTTTAAGGTTGTCGTTACTGCCAGCGTCAACGCCGTTTTGACCATCCCGGTAAAACGCCCCTCTGACCAGACGGCGAAATCGGCGAACTTCATCGCCTTTAACGCATCATAGAGAGTCGCATTGCGGGTTATACTATTGACGTTGCTGATAAAATCCCAGGTTATGTCATCGGCAAATCCTGGGGGGGAATCCTGTTCGTTCAGGTAATGCCAGAACTGGGAAAAGTGCGTGATATCGGCGTACAGCCATTTATCCATTTTCCCCAGCGCATAAATCAAACGCAGCGCAACATCAATATCGTCAAGCGGGCCGCTTTGGGCGAGTAACGGCTTCACTGCATATTCCACGATCTCTTCATCGTTATCGATAAACAGCGACGGCAGAAACTGGCGTATTCCCTGGAGCAAAATGGTATGCGTAGTTTTCATAAATGAAAATAAATTGTCCTGTGCGTCCAGTTGCTCAAGCACATCATCTTCTGTCAGCGTCGCCATTCGTCTTCCGATAGATCACCATCAATGCAGGGAATCTATTATATTACACGTTTGGTCCGCGCCGCCGATCAGTAATGTCTGCGTCCGCACCCCATTCGCCGTCTGTTGTATACCGTTCACCAGCTCTCCGCCCGTGACGCCCGTGGCACTAAAGAGGATATTTTTTCCCCTCACCAGTTCGTCGAGTGAGTACACACGGTTAACGTCAACACCCATTTCCTTACTCCGCTTGCGCTCCTGCTCTGCAATTTGTCGATTTTCGGTGTAGTCACCTTTGGCCTGGCAAAAATCGATTAATTCCGCCTGCATATCCCCGCCTAATGCTTTAACAGCACAAGCAGAAATAACGCCTTCCGGCGCGCCGCCGATGGTGTACATCACGTCGTAAGGATTATCCTGCCAGCAGGTCAGCACGCTGGCGGCGACATCGCCATCCGGCAGAGCAAAAACCTTCACGCCAAGCTGCGTCGCTTCCTCAATCGCGGCACTCAGGCGCGGTTTATCCAGCGTAACCATACGTAACCGATCCAGTGGTTTACCTAACGCTTTCGCTACGTTGCGCAAGTTTTCTGTAAGGGGCAAAGACAGATCGATTGCCCCGGCAGCCAGTCGATTAACGACCAGTTTTTTCATATACATATCGGGCGCGTGTAACAGGCTGTCTCGTGGGGCGAAAGCCATGACCGCCAGCGCATTGCTCTGCCCCATCGCCACCATCCGGGTGCCTTCAATCGGGTCAACCGCGATATCGACTTCTGGCCCATCGCCTTTGCCCACCTCTTCGCCAATCCACAGCATCGGCGCATGGTCAATTTCCCCCTCGCCGATAACCACTCGCCCACGAAAAGCGACATCGTTTAATGCCTGGCGCATCGCTGTGACCGCCAGGCCATCAATTTTATTTTTGTCGCCACATCCGGTTTGCGGCCAGGCAGCCAACGCTGCCTGCTCCGTAACGCGAAATAATGGCCACGCCAGGGACATCATTGCGCGGCCTCCCCGATATCAACGCCAAATTGCGCCAGCAGATATTTCTCGGCCTGCTCATTCCAGATACCGTGCGTTTCCTCAACCAGCCGCGCCAGCTCTTTAAACAGCGGATCTGTTTTGCCTTTTTCGGCAAAATCGCTAATGGCGGTGAGCGGCATGGTGACGCCGTTGTAGATGAGTTTTTTACCGCCGGGGATATCCGGCAGATTGAGCACGGTTTCTGGCACCGCATCCAGCCCACCGATATGGGTAACCATAAACGACGGCTGCAACTGCCCCGTGGCGCTTAGCGCAATCGCCTCTTTCATATCGTCCGTTGAACCGCCGGATGTACCGACGACGTGGATACTGTTGTAATGGACGTTGTAGAAATTAAATGGCACTTTGAAGTTTTTATCCGTTGGCCCGGCAAAGAAGTTCAGGCAGCCATCTTCCGCCAGTAATTCGTCAGCCATCTCAACGACAGCAGGCACCGCCGCATAGACAAACACGTCATCGAACCCGGCATCTCCTGTCAGCGTCCGTAGCGTCTGGACTGGATCGCTCATCCCTTTGGTATTCACATACACCAGCTCAATGCCCTTGCTTGCAGCCAGTTCCACCGGCAACAACTTCTGCACCTGCGCCAGGCGTTTTTCGTCGATATCGACCACCACTACCCGCGACGGTTGTACGCCGCCGTTAATGGCGTAATCTATAGCGCCAATTCCCATCGGGCCAGCACACGCCAGCAGCGCAATATTGCCACCAGGTTTGACGCCCATGCGATGCTCATAAACATATTGTGTGGTGTGATAATTGGCATGATAAGCGCCAATAATGCAGCACATCGGCTCCGCCAGCGACGCCGCTGCAAAATAAGAACCGTGATACGGTAATACACAGCCCAGGTTAATGGCGATTTCGGGAATAATCATATAGGTGGCATTACCGCCGAAATATTCGTAGCTGTATCCGGCTGAATATCCACTGGGTAATCCCATTGCCGGTTGCAGTACAAAACGTTGGCCTTTTTTATATTTGTCGGTGAGATTTTTACCCACTTCGACAATAACCCCGGCACATTCATGCCCGGTAATGACCGGATGATTTTCTAAATCGTCAGGCACCCGTTTATGTTCGCTACCGAGTAACGCCGCTTTCCAGGTCGATAAACAAACGCTGTCAGAAATTACACTCACTAACAGTTCATTATCGGTAATTTCTGGCAGTTCAAATTCGCGCAGACGGACATCCCGCTTGCCATAAATAGCAGCAACTTTGGTTTTCATTTTTACCTCTGTAATCAGTGTTTATGTTCGGCGGTTAATTGATTAAATAAAGTGTCGAGCTTTGGATCACCAATATAGTTATTAATCAATATCAGCGGTTTATCCGTCACACGTTTCACGCGTCCTTCCAGACTGGCGTGTGTGACCACAATATCGGCATCCGCAGGCACGTTTTCTATCGCGTAATGTTTTACTTCTATTGCCAGCCCCGCTTTTTCCAGGCGCTTACGGAAGGTGGTTGCGCCCATCGCGCTGGAGCCCATCCCCGCATCGCAAACAAAGGCAATGCGTTTCACACGGCTTAACGAAAATGCGCCTTCCTGCTTCATTGCTTTAACCGCATTGGCTGACTCGGTGAACTCATCTTCACTCTCAGTCTCCACCGTTTTTTCCATCTTCAGAATCAGAGAAGTGATGACAAAGGAGACCAGGGTGCCGACCGTAACACCGGCAATTGTCGCAAGGAACGAGCCTTTCGGCGTCAGTGCCAGGTACGCAAAGATAGACCCCGGACTTGGGCCTGCAACTAAACCGCCATCCAGTAAGTTAAACATCCAGGTGCCAGACATACCGCCCGCAATCATGGCAATAATGGTCAGTGGCTTCATCAGCACATACGGGAAATACAGTTCGTGGATGCCGCCAAGAAAGTGAATAATCATCGCACCTGGCGCAGAACGTTTACTCATTCCTTTACCAAACAGACTAAACGCCAGCAGCAACCCCAACCCAGGCCCCGGATTCGACGCCACCATAAAGAAGATGGATTTGCCGTTAACCGAAGCCTGTTGCATACCCAACGGGTAATAAACACCCTGATCGATCGCGTTATTGAGGAAAAGCACTTTCGCAGGTTCATTGATAACAGACAGCAGAGGCAGATAGCCCGCATGTACCAGCGCCTCAATACACTCTTTGACGAAAGTATTGGCTATTAACACCGCTGGACCGATAACTTCAAAACCTAACAGGCAGAGAGCCATACCGGCGATACCTAATGAGAAGTTATTGATAACCATCTCAAAACCAGCGGGGATGCGTTTTTCCAGTGCCTTATCGACATATTTAATCATCAGGCCGCCAAGCGGTCCCATAATCATCGAACCCAGGAACATGGGGATCTCAGCACCAACAATTACGCCAATCGTCCCTATGCCCCCCATCACCGCACCGCGTTTACCGCCGACAAGGTGGCCACCGGTAGAACCAATCATCACCGGTAATAAATAGGTAATCATTGGGCCGACAATTTTGGCGAAATGTTCATTCGGCAGCCAGCCGGTAGGAATAAATAATGCAGTAATAAAACCCCAGGCAATAAAAGCTCCGATATTGGGAATGACCATAGCGGTCAAAAAGCCCCCAAAAGCCTGAACCTTTGCACGAGCAGACTTGTTTTCCATAATATTATCCTGTAGAGGAGAGAGTCATTATTCGCGGCTGATAATGTCCGCTAATTGTTTTTCTGATGATGCTGTTAAGAGTTGTTCAAGTATTTCTTCTTCGCACAGTAATTCACTTAACGCCTGAATAGCGCCAATGTGCGAATCGGCATCGGCAGCAGAAAGCCCGATGAGTAATTTAATCGGTTCGTCATTCCCGGAAAAATAAACACCTTGTTTAAGTAACGTCAAAGACATCCCGGTTTTGAGCGCCCCACATTCCGGTCGCGCATGAGGCATTGCCACGCCTGGTGCGAGAATATAATAAGGGCCATTGCTAATGGTGGAATCTTTAATAGCCTGAATGTAATTCTCGCTGATATAGTCTTTTGTTAATAATGATGCCATCGAAAAATCAATAGCCTCCTGCCAGTCTTTAGCTGCATGTATCACTGAGATTGATGATTCTGGAAAATAATCAATAAGCCGCATAAATTATCCCTATTTTTAGAGTACCGACTGTCGGTGAAAATAAAATACGCGCGCAAAAAATTGAAAGCAATTGGGCTAAAAAGGCGAAACACCAGAAGAGGGAAAACAAACAAGCCATAAATAACAACAGGTTGCGATTAGTAATTATAAAGTCAACTTTCTGTTTGTGAGTTGAATTGCAAATAAGACAAATTTATGATTATTGTGTTTGTGATCATGCTCACCATTTATAGCTTGAAAGTACGAAAACAGATAAAATTAAATCTTACAGCCCCTTCTTTATAGATTCTTAATATTCGGGGTTGACTGTTATCCTCACATCAGAGGGGGCATATTCCTTGCTTTGCTCAATTCTGACGCTTATGAGAAGTCGATTGAAGATCGAATGAAAGCGGAAGTCGCCATTGCCACACGTAAGCAAAATCTGGAAACGGAGAAAATCCAGGCGCAAATTGCGGTAACTCAGGCTCAGGCAGAAGCAGACAGCAGCTAAAGCGGAGACTATTGCGTAAGAGGTGCGGCTAAAGCCGAAGCTATCCACCTGCACGGTGAGGCTCTGCGGGACAATCCGGGTCTTGTTGCCCTTACCACTGCTGAGCGTTGGGATGGCAAATTACCCGATACCATGATCCCCGGTAGTACTGTTCCGTTTATCTCAACCAAGTAAAAAGAGCCGCGTTTGCGGCTCTTGAAACTGATGGCAAGGGCTAAACTGCCTGATGCGCTACGCTTATCAGCCTACACAGTTCCTGCAATTTATTGAATTTGCATGATTTCGTAGGCCGGATAAGGCGTTCACGCCGCATCCGGCATGTACAACGCGCACTTTGCCAACAATATGAAGGGCCGCTTTCGCGGCCCTTCTCACAAAGCATCTTACCGATTACAGCAACGCTTTTGCTTTCGCAACAACGTTTTCAACGGTGAAGCCGAACTCTTCAAACAGTTGCTCTGCCGGTGCAGACTCACCGAAGGTGGTCATGCCGACGATAGCACCGTTCAGGCCAACATACTTGTACCAGTAGTCAGCAATGCCCGCTTCCACAGCTACGCGTGCAGTAACCGCTTTCGGCAGTACGGATTCACGGTAAGCCGCATCCTGCTTGTCGAATGCGTCGGTAGAAGGCATGGAAACCACGCGCGCTTTTACGCCTTCAGCAGTCAGTTTTTCGTAGGCAGCGACAGCCAGCTCAACTTCAGAACCGGTAGCGATGAAGATCAGTTCCGGCTGACCGGCACAGTCTTTCAGCACATAACCACCGCGCGCGATGTTTGCCAGCTGCTCTTCAGTACGTTCCTGCTGCGCCAGGTTCTGACGGGAGAGGATCAGCGCGGTCGGGCCGTCCTGACGCTCAACGCCGTATTTCCACGCTACAGCGGATTCAACCTGGTCACACGGACGCCATGTAGACATGTTCGGGGTCACGCGCAGAGAAGCCACCTGCTCAACCGGCTGGTGAGTCGGGCCATCTTCGCCCAGACCGATGGAGTCGTGGGTGTAAACCATCACCTGACGCTGTTTCATCAGCGCAGCCATACGTACCGCATTACGTGCGTATTCTACGAACATCAGGAAGGTGGATGTGTACGGCAGGAAGCCACCATGCAGAGAGATACCGTTAGCAATCGCGGTCATACCGAACTCGCGAACACCGTAGTGGATGTAGTTACCGGCAGCATCTTCGTTGATTGCTTTAGAACCAGACCACAGGGTCAGGTTAGACGGAGCCAGGTCAGCGGAGCCGCCGAGGAATTCCGGCAACAGCGGACCAAACGCTTCGATAGCATTCTGAGACGCTTTACGGCTGGCGATTTTCGCCGGATTAGCCTGCAACTTCGCGATGAACTCTTTCGCTTTCGCGTCGAAGTCAGACGGCATTTCGCCTTTCATACGACGGGTAAATTCAGCGGCTTCCTGCGGATAAGCTTTCGCATAAGCAGCGAATTTCTCGTTCCATGCAGATTCTTTCGCCTGGCCTGCTTCTTTCGCATCCCACTGAGCATAGATTTCAGACGGGATTTCGAACGGTGCATATTTCCAGCCCAGCTGTTCGCGGGTCAACGCGATTTCAGCGTCGCCCAGCGGCGCACCGTGGGAATCGTGCGTACCAGCTTTGTTCGGCGAACCGAAACCGATGATGGTTTTGCACATCAGCAGGGACGGTTTGTCAGTCACTGCGCGCGCTTCTTCTACTGCGCGTTTGATAGATGCTGCGTCATGACCATCGATGTCGCGAATGACGTGCCAGCCATAGGCTTCGAAACGCATTGCAGTGTCGTCGGTGAACCAGCCTTCAACGTGACCATCGATAGAGATACCGTTGTCATCGTAGAACGCAATCAGTTTGCCCAGCTTCAGCGTGCCCGCCAGAGAGCAAACTTCGTGGGAGATGCCTTCCATCATGCAGCCATCGCCCATGAAGGCGTAGGTGTAGTGGTCGACAATGTCGTGGCCCGGACGGTTAAACTGCGCCGCCAGCGTTTTTTCTGCAATCGCCATACCGACTGCGTTCGCAATACCCTGCCCCAGCGGACCAGTGGTGGTTTCTACACCTGCGGTGTAGCCCACTTCCGGGTGGCCCGGAGTTTTAGAGTGCAGCTGACGGAAGTTTTTCAGTTCTTCCATCGGCAGATCGTAACCCGTGAGGTGCAGCAGGCTGTAGATCAGCATGGAGCCGTGGCCGTTGGACAGCACGAAGCGGTCACGGTCAGCCCAGGACGGATTCTGCGGGTTGTGTTTCAGGAAATCACGCCACAGGACTTCGGCAATGTCAGCCATACCCATCGGGGCGCCCGGGTGACCGGATTTGGCTTTCTGTACTGCGTCCATGCTCAGCGCACGAATAGCATTGGCAAGCTCTTTACGTGAGGACATTTTGACTCCAGATCGGATGATGAAGGGCACGCCCTTAACGACTTGACGACAGCGCGTTTTGGGCTACGCCGGAAAATTTGCCAACAATTTACCGCAAGCCGCGCGTCATGTACATGGAACATCCTTTTGCCGCTTCAGAAATCTCTGGATCATGCTCGCATGTTGCGCAATCTGCTCGCCCGTCCGCTGCGCTTTTCCTTATACTGAGACTGAGCGTCGATTCACCTGCAAACGGCGCATTTTTAGAATAATCCTGACCTTGTGCGGAAGAGAAAACATGAAAATTCGCGCCTTATTGGTAGCAATGAGCGTGGCAACGGTACTGACCGGTTGCCAGAATATGGACTCCAGTGGACTGCTCTCATCAGGAGCGGAAGCTTTTCAGGCTTACAGTTTGAGTGATGCGCAGGTGAAAGCCCTGAGCGATCAGGCCTGTCAGGAGATGGACAGCAAGGCGACGATTGCGCCAGCCAATAGCGAATATGCTAAGCGACTGACCACCATTGCTAACGCGCTAGGCGACAATATCAACGGTCAGCCGGTGAACTACAAAGTATATATGGCGAAGGATGTGAATGCCTTTGCAATGGCTAACGGCTGTATCCGCGTTTATAGCGGCCTGATGGATATGATGACCGATAACGAAGTCGAGGCGGTGATCGGTCACGAAATGGGGCACGTGGCGTTAGGCCATGTGAAGAAAGGGATGCAGGTGGCACTTGGTACAAATGCCGTGCGAGTAGCTGCGGCCTCTGCGGGCGGGATTGTCGGCAGTTTATCACAATCACAACTCGGTGATCTGGGCGAGAAATTAGTCAATTCGCAATTCTCCCAGCGCCAGGAAGCAGAAGCCGATGATTATTCTTACGATCTTCTGCGCCAACGCGGCATCAGCCCGGCAGGTCTTGCCACCAGCTTTGAAAAACTGGCGAAACTGGAAGAAGGCCGCCAAAGTTCAATGTTTGACGACCATCCGGCATCCGCCGAACGCGCCCAGCATATTCGCGATCGTATGAGCGCGGATGGGGTTAAGTAAGGTTCGGGGGTGCCTAACGTAGGTCAGATAAGGCGTTCACGCCGCATCTGACATGAATGGCACATGTATTACCCCGTGCGCATTGCCGGATGCGATGCTGACGCATCTTATCCGGCCTACGGGTGATGAGCGTAAGCAGGATAAGGTGCTTACTCGCCCTTTTTCGCCGCCTGAATATAGAGCATCTCCAGCGCCAGCGTTGCCGCAGCCAGCGCGGTGATTTCCGACTGATCGTATGCCGGAGCCACTTCCACTACGTCCATCCCAACGATGTTGAGATCTTTCAGGCCGCGTACCAGTTTAATGGCGCGATCGGAGGTCAGGCCGCCAATCACTGGCGTACCGGTTCCTGGCGCGAATGCTGGATCAAGACAGTCGATATCAAAAGTCAGATAAACCGGCATATCACCCACAATCTGTTTCACCTGGGCGATAACATCATCCACGCTGCGATCGTTCACCTGGCAGGCGTCCAGCACGGTAAAGCCGTTGTCTTTATCAAACTCGGTACGAATACCAATTTGCACGGAATGATTCGGGTCAATCAGACCTTCTTTCGGCGCGGTATAGAACATCGTGCCGTGGTCAAATTCACAACCGTTAGCGTAGGTATCGGTGTGGGCGTCAAAGTGTACCAGCGCCATTTTGCCGAAATGTTTCGCATGAGCGCGCAGCAGTGGCAGCGTGACAAAGTGGTCACCACCGAAGGAGAGCATACGTTTACCGGCAGCCAGCAGTTTCTCTGCGTGCGCCTGCAATTTCTCGCTCATCTCACGAGCATCGCCGAAGGCATATACCAGATCGCCGCAGTCCACGACGTTCAGGCGCTCACGCATGTCGAAATTCCACGGGAAACGGTTGTGTTCCCAGGCCAGGTTAGTTGATACCTGACGGATAGCCGCCGGACCGTGACGACCACCCGCACGACCAGAAGTGGCCATATCGAACGGCACGCCGGTAATCACCCAGTCAGCATCGCTGTCATACGGCTGGAAGTTCATCGGCAGGCGTAAAAAACCAAAGGCGTTGGAAACCAGTGAGTTATCGTATTGATGCCCTAAGGTGCTCATGGATGGACTCCTCTTACAAAGTCGATATAAAAAAACCCTTCCGCGTCGTTAGGCCCGACGAGGAAGGGTTGGATTTGCGAAACACAAGTTTGCGCTAATTATCGCCTTAAATGGGCGAGGCATCAAGCGAGGTTGCTATTTACGACACGGTGGCGGCGCATAGCCATTGTTGTCAGCCGGAAAGGCTTGTCCAGAGCACGGCGGCAGCGCGCTTTTCGCCGAGCCTTGCAATTCAAAGGCGGCAAAGCCGATCACCCCGGTATTACGCACATCGCCTTGCGCCGAATTGGCGGCGTAGGAATCTGCAACATTGGCGAACTGAAAAGCCGCTTCGGTATGTTTATCTTTGCGGAATCCTTTAATCGCTAACGAATCACCAGCGTTCACAATATAGCCATTGTTATTCAACGAACCTTGTTTACCATTCAGAACATCCAGGCCATCAACCGTAGCAACGATCTCGTAGTTAGTGTTCCGGCTGTAGTTACGGACATATAATTGATAATTCATCCCCACTCTGGCATGAACAATATATCGCGGTTCATTATTTGATGAATCATAAACTCGCGTAATAGGTAAAGAATTAAAATTCGCATCACGAATAGCATATTCCAGTTCGTTAATCCGAATGCTATAAACACGGTCGTAGCCGGAAGGAATATTTGTCGAATAATTAATAACGATCATCTCTGCCGGATCGCGCCAGGCGCGTTCAGCAGATACACCCTGAACCGTTGAGTGCACATCTCCCCCCCAGGCAGTGCCGACATTGCCCGATGCACTGCTATTATACTGCGCATTACTTGCGCAACCTGCCAGCAGCACGACTAATGCCACCAACGCGCTACGTACTTTCCATTTTTTCATAACCGTTCCCTCTATTTAATTAATACAGCGATTGTAGGGAGATTATTTAATAAGAAAAGCAGCCAAATTATTTTTAAGAATATATAAAAAGAAAGCGAGCCGATTTACGTAAATAAATCGACCCGCCAGCGGAATAATCTTAATTATTCATCTTCAAGATAGGTATAACCGTACAAACCTGCCTCGAACTCTTCCAGGAACTGTTGTTGCAGCTCAGCATCCAGATCGGTTTTCTTCACTTGATCACGGAACTGGGTTAACAGCGTTTTCGGATCGAGCTGTACATATTGCAACATGTCCGCAACGGTATCGCCTTCATCAGACAGCTCCACTTCTACGCTGCCGTCAGGGAAGACGAACACATCAACCGCTTCGGTATCACCGAACAGGTTGTGCATGTTGCCGAGGATCTCCTGATAGGCACCGACCATGAAGAAACCGAGCATCGGCGGATTCTCCGGATCGTACTCCGGCATAGGCATTGTCGTGGCAATACCGTCACCATCGATATAGTGGTCGATAGCACCGTCAGAGTCACAGGTGATATCCAGCAGCACAGCGCGACGTTCCGGCACTTGATCCAACCCTTCAAGCGGCAGAACCGGGAACAACTGGTCGATCCCCCAGGCATCCGGCATTGACTGGAACAGCGAGAAGTTGACGTACATTTTGTCCGCCATACGTTCCTGCAATTCGTCGATAATCGGACGATGAGCGCGGTTTTGCGGATCCAGCTGCTTCTGCACTTCATGGCACATGCTCAGATAGAGCTGTTCCGCCCATGCACGTTCTTGCAGGCTAAAGGTGCCGGAAGAGTATCCGATATGAATATCGTGCAGATCCATCTGGCTGTCATGCAGCCACTCACGCAGAGAACGGCGAGTCCCCGGTTCGTGCATTTCCTGCCAGGTTTCCCACATGCTTTGCAGTGCGCGCGGCGCATCTTCTGCGGGCGCGGTCGGCACCGTGTATTCATTACGTTCCACGCCGATGATATTAGACACCAGCACGGTGTGATGCGCAGTCACCGCACGACCCGATTCGGTGATCACCGTCGGATGCGGCAGGCCGTTTTCCTCACAAGCATCGCCAATCGCCCAAATGATGTTGTTGGCGTATTCATTGAGGCCATAGTTCACCGAACAATCGGACTGTGAACGGGTGCCTTCATAGTCCACGCCCAGGCCGCCGCCGACGTCAAAGCACTGAATATTGACGCCCAGCTTGTGCAACTCAACGTAGAAACGCGCGGATTCCCGAACGCCGGTGGCGATATCGCGAATATTCGCCATCTGCGAACCGAGGTGGAAGTGCAGCAGTTGCAGGCTGTCGAGACGTCCGGCTTCACGCAGCGTTTCAACCAGTTGCAGTACCTGGGTTGCAGCCAGACCGAACTTCGATTTTTCCCCGCCAGAAGACTGCCATTTGCCAGAACCTTGTGAGGCCAGACGCGCACGCACACCCAGACGCGGAACAACGTTCAGGCGTTCAGCTTCATCCAGCACAATGGCGATTTCCGACATCTTCTCAATAACCAGATAGACCTTATGGCCCATCTTCTCGCCAATCAGCGCCAGGCGGATATATTCGCGGTCTTTATAACCGTTACAGACGATGACGCTACGGGTCATGCCCGCATGAGCCAGCACCGCCATCAACTCGGCTTTGGAACCTGCTTCCAGTCCCAGCGGCTCACCAGAATGAATCAGAGATTCAATCACGCGGCGATGCTGGTTAACTTTAATCGGATAAACGAGGAAGTAGTCACCGTTATAACCGTAGGATTCCCGCGCACGTTTAAACGCAGCATTAATGGAACGCAAACGGTGCTGGAGGATCTGCGGGAAGCAGAACAGTGCTGGCAGGCGCTGCCCCTGCGCTTCGCGGGTTTTCACCAACTGCGCGAGATCGACGCGAGCTTCCGGGACGTCCGGGTCCGGGCACACGCTGATGTGACCCAGCTCGTTAACGTCATAGTAGTTATTGCCCCACCAGGCAATATTGTAAGTACGCAGCATCTTGCTGGCTTCCTGGGAGCTCATTGCAACCTCCTGCATGGAGCGTAGTACACCGTGTTCGCCCGCTGACGAAGGCAAACTCATAGACATGTCGTCAGACATAGCGAACCTCAAATTATTTTATTAAGTGTAAAACAGTTAACCACTATCGCAGCCTGAAACTGCGATAACAACCCATAAGCACACGGATTTTCCAGCAGCGTATGCTGACGCTCCGACTGCGCAACCGGTTTCTTTTTCATAACATTATTAAACACATAACCGAACGTAAGTGTGACAGTTCGGCGAAACCACGAGAAAACTCTTGTTTTTTACAAGAGCGCCCTTGTTCAGTCTTCAGTAACTGTTGCCAGCTCTTGAATCCTGAGAAGCGCCGAGATGGGTATAACATCGGCAGGTATGCAATGCAGAGATGCAGAATGCGGGGAACGAATCTACACCAGAACGGTGCGACAGATTAAGCAGCAGACAACGATTCATTATTTCGTATCACCTCCACGGCCGCCTGCGAAGACGAACCAACAAGCTAAAACACTGATTTCAACCCGGCTGGAAGTGGCAACACGAAAGAAACGTCGTGTGCTTTTTATTTAAGCCGCGCGCCGCGTTTTATACCCCACAATGGCAGAAAATTGCAAAAGATAAATGCGCAGAATGCCAGCATTGTCAGGAAAAATTTCCAGCTACGTTTTTAGCAGAATGAGACACGATTCAAAAAAAAGTGGAAATTGGGTGAAGAAGTGACCTAAAATAGCCGTCCAGATGTTAATCCATCCATACTGATTAACACTCAGACTGCCAGTGTTTTTAATCTGCAGAGTCGTGGTAGGATCCGCTACCACAGAAAATCCACACAACAGTTTGAGCTAACTAAATTCTCTTTTGGTGATATTAAATATGGCAAAACACCTTTTTACGTCCGAGTCCGTCTCTGAAGGGCATCCTGACAAAATTGCTGACCAAATCTCTGATGCTGTTTTAGATGCGATCCTCGAACAGGATCCGAAAGCACGCGTTGCTTGCGAAACCTACGTAAAAACCGGCATGGTCTTAGTTGGCGGTGAAATCACCACCAGCGCCTGGGTAGACATCGAAGAGATCACCCGTAACACCGTTCGCGAAATTGGCTATGTGCATTCCGACATGGGCTTTGACGCTAACTCCTGTGCGGTTCTGAGCGCCATCGGCAAACAGTCTCCTGACATCAACCAGGGTGTTGACCGTGCCGATCCGCTGGAACAGGGCGCGGGTGACCAGGGTCTGATGTTTGGTTACGCAACCAATGAAACCGACGTGCTGATGCCAGCACCAATCACCTATGCACACCGTCTGGTACAGCGTCAGGCTGAAGTGCGTAAAAACGGCACTCTGCCGTGGCTGCGCCCGGACGCGAAAAGCCAGGTTACTTTCCAGTATGACGACGGCAAAATCGTCGGCATCGATGCTGTAGTGCTTTCCACCCAGCATTCTGAAGAGATCGACCAGAAATCCCTGCAAGAAGCGGTGATGGAAGAGATCATCAAGCCGATTCTGCCCGCTGAATGGCTGACTTCCGCAACCAAATTCTTCATCAACCCGACCGGACGTTTTGTTATCGGCGGCCCGATGGGTGACTGCGGTCTGACTGGTCGCAAAATCATCGTCGATACTTACGGCGGCATGGCACGTCACGGTGGCGGCGCATTCTCTGGTAAAGATCCATCAAAAGTGGACCGCTCCGCAGCCTACGCGGCACGTTATGTAGCGAAAAACATCGTTGCTGCAGGTCTGGCCGATCGTTGTGAAATTCAGGTTTCCTACGCGATCGGCGTGGCAGAACCGACCTCCATCATGGTCGAAACTTTCGGTACTGAGAAAGTACCTTCTGAACAGCTGACCTTGCTGGTACGTGAGTTCTTCGACCTGCGCCCATACGGTCTGATTCAGATGCTGGATCTGCTGCACCCGATCTACAAAGAAACCGCAGCATACGGTCACTTTGGTCGCGAACATTTCCCATGGGAAAAAACCGACAAAGCGCAACTGCTGCGCGATGCAGCCGGTCTGAAATAATCTTTTATCCCTGCTTTCAAAGGCCAGCCTCGTGCTGGCCTTTTTCTTTTCTAAAAAAATGCCCGATGCACTACGCTTATCAGTCCTACAAACTCCAAACGTAGTTATTCACGCCGCATCCGGCAAAAAGCCGCCCACACGATAGCAACTTTCCATTGCTGAACACGTTTACCCGCAAATTATCACCATTACTGAAACCGATTACACCAACCACGAAGAGCAAACATTCACAGTATTTTCATCTTGTGATTCATTTTTCATAACTGTTACATTTCTTTTCAGCAAAGTCTTAATTGCAGATAACTATGTTTAATCTATGATGATATAAATCAATTGTTTTCATGCACTTAAATTATAACTACTATAAATGCCAGTGTAAGCGATTACACTGATGTGATTTGCTTCACATCTTTTTACGTCGTACTCACCTATCTTAATTCACAATAAAAAATAACATATTGGAGGGCATCATGCCTGACGCTAAAAAACAGGGGCGGTCAAACAAGGCAATGACGTTTTTCGTCTGCTTCCTTGCCGCTCTGGCAGGATTACTCTTTGGCCTGGATATCGGTGTAATTGCTGGCGCACTGCCGTTTATTGCAGATGAATTCCAGATTACCTCGCACACGCAAGAATGGGTCGTAAGCTCCATGATGTTTGGTGCGGCAGTCGGTGCGGTAGGCAGTGGCTGGCTCTCTTTTAAACTCGGGCGCAAAAAGAGTCTGATGATCGGCGCAATCCTGTTTGTTGCCGGTTCGCTGTTTTCTGCGGCTGCGCCGAACGTTGAAGTATTGATTCTTTCCCGCGTTCTGCTGGGGCTGGCGGTGGGTGTTGCCTCTTATACCGCGCCGCTTTACCTCTCTGAAATTGCACCGGAAAAAATTCGCGGCAGTATGATCTCGATGTATCAGCTGATGATTACCATCGGCATCCTCGGTGCTTATCTTTCTGATACCGCCTTCAGCTACACTGGCGCATGGCGCTGGATGCTGGGTGTGATTATCATCCCGGCAATTCTGCTGCTGATTGGTGTCTTCTTCCTGCCAGACAGCCCACGTTGGTTTGCCGCCAAACGTCGCTTTGTTGATGCCGAACGCGTGCTGCTGCGCCTGCGCGACACCAGCGCGGAAGCGAAACGCGAACTGGATGAAATCCGTGAAAGTTTGCAGGTTAAACAGAGTGGTTGGGCGCTGTTTAAAGAGAACAGCAACTTCCGTCGTGCGGTGTTCCTTGGCGTACTGTTGCAGGTGATGCAGCAATTCACCGGGATGAACGTCATCATGTATTACGCGCCGAAAATCTTCGAACTGGCAGGTTATACCAACACCACCGAGCAAATGTGGGGGACGGTGATCGTCGGCCTGACCAACGTACTCGCCACCTTTATCGCTATCGGCCTTGTTGACCGCTGGGGACGTAAACCAACGCTGACGCTGGGTTTCCTCGTCATGGCTGCGGGCATGGGCGTACTCGGCACAATGATGCATATCGGTATTCACTCACCGTCGGCGCAGTATTTCGCTATCGCCATGTTGCTGATGTTTATTGTCGGTTTTGCGATGAGCGCCGGTCCGCTGATTTGGGTACTGTGCTCCGAAATTCAGCCGCTGAAAGGCCGCGATTTTGGCATCACCTGCTCCACCGCCACCAACTGGATTGCCAACATGATCGTCGGCGCAACGTTCCTGACCATGCTCAACACGCTAGGCAACGCCAACACCTTCTGGGTGTATGCGGCTCTGAACGTGCTGTTTATCCTGCTGACGCTGTGGCTGGTGCCGGAAACCAAACACGTTTCGCTGGAACATATTGAACGTAATCTGATGAAAGGTCGTAAACTGCGCGAAATCGGCGCTCACGATTAATCTCCTCAGGCTTCCTCCCGTCGCGGAGGAAGCCGCCTCTTGCAGTCATCTTTTCTTCGCTTTATCCTCAGCCGCTATGAAAACTTCCCGTCTCCCTATCGCCATCCAACAGGCCGTTATGCGTCGCCTGCGGGAAAAACTCGCCCAGGCCAACCTGAAGCTGGGGCGTAATTACCCGGAGCCAAAAATTTCGTACACCCAGCGTGGTACATCCGCCGGAACAGCATGGCTGGACAGCTATGAAATTCGCCTCAATCCGGTTTTGCTGATGGAAAACAGCGAGGCTTTTATAGAAGAAGTCGTACCGCACGAGCTGGCGCATTTACTGGTCTGGAAACACTTCGGTCGCGTGGCGCCGCATGGAAAAGAGTGGAAGTGGATGATGGAAAACGTGCTGGGCGTTCCCGCCCGCCGCACGCATCAGTTTGAGCTACAATCCGTGCGCCGCAACACCTTCCCTTACCGCTGTAAATGCCAGGAGCATCAGCTTACCGTACGCCGCCATAATCGCGTGGTGCGTGGAGAGGCCGTCTATCGCTGCGTTCACTGCGGTGAACAACTGGTTGCCCAATAACCAGTAGAACTATCAGGAATTTTACTGATCTGGCTGATTGCATACCAAAACAACTTTCGCTACGTTGCTCGCTCGTTTTAACACGGAGTAAGTGATGTACCGTAATTTGTCTGTGGCTGCGGTGGTACTGAGCGCAGCATTTTCCGGCCCTGCATTGGCCGAAGGCATCAATAGTTTTTCCCAGGCGAAAAATGCGGCGGTAAAAGTCTATGCTGACGTGCCGGGAACATTTTACTGCGGATGTAAAATCAACTGGCAGGGTAAAAAAGGCATCGTGGATCTGGAGTCGTGCGGATACCAGGTGCGCAAAAATGAAAACCGCGCTAGCCGCGTAGAGTGGGAACATGTGGTTCCTGCCTGGCAGTTCGGCCACCAGCGTCAGTGCTGGCAGGAAGGCGGTCGTAAAAACTGCGCCAAAGATCCGGTTTATCGCCAAATGGAAAGCGATATGCATAACCTTCAGCCCGCAATAGGCGAAGTGAACGGCGATCGCGGCAATTTTATGTATAGTCAGTGGAACGGCGGCGAAGGGCAGTACGGGCAGTGCGCCATGAAGGTGGATTTCAAAGAAAAAGTGGCTGAACCGCCAGCTCATGCCCGTGGCTCCATTGCGCGGATTTACTTCTACATGCGCGACCAGTACAACCTGACACTCTCACGCCAACAAACGCAGCTTTTTAACGCCTGGAACAAGATGTATCCGGTGACCGATTGGGAGTGCGAGCGCGACGAACGTATTGCGAAGATGCAAGGCAATCATAACCCGTATGTGCAACGCGCTTGCCAGGCGCGAAAGAGCTAACCTACACTAGCGGGATTCTTTTTGTTAACCCCTACCCCACGCGGACAACCGCGTGGGGAGACGACGCGGATTTTTAACCATGCGTATCCCCCGCATTTATCATCCAGAACCACTTATCAGCAACTCTCACATTGCGCTTTGCGAAGATGCAGCCAACCATATCGGACGTGTGCTGCGTATGGGACCTGGACAGGCGTTGCAATTGTTTGACGGCAGCAACCAGGTCTTTGATGCAGAGATTACCAGCGCCAGCAAAAAAAGCGTGGAAGTAAAAGTGCTGGAAGGTCAGCTCGACGATCGTGAATCCCCGTTGCATATTCATCTCGGTCAGGTGATGTCGCGCGGTGAAAAAATGGAATTTACTATCCAGAAATCGATCGAACTTGGAGTAAGCCTCATTACGCCACTTTTTTCTGAACGCTGCGGCGTTAAACTGGATAGCGAACGTCTGAACAAGAAGCTCCAGCAGTGGCAGAAAATTGCGATTGCCGCCTGCGAGCAGTGTGGTCGTAATCGGGTGCCAGAAATCCGTCCGGCGATGGATCTGGAAGCCTGGTGTGCAGAGCAAGATGAAGGCTTGAAACTCAATCTTCACCCGCGCGCCAGTAACAGCATCAACACGTTGCCGTTGCCGGTCGAACGCATCCGCCTGCTGATTGGCCCGGAAGGCGGTTTGTCGGCAGATGAAATTGCCATGACTGCCCGCTATCAATTTACTGATATCCTGTTGGGACCTCGCGTTTTGCGTACAGAGACAACTGCGCTCACCGCCATAACTGCGCTACAAGTACGTTTTGGCGATCTGGGCTAACGGAGAAGAATAATGATCAAGCTCGGCATCGTGATGGACCCCATCGCAAGCATCAACATCAAGAAAGATTCCAGCTTCGCTATGTTGCTGGAAGCACAACGTCGTGGTTACGAACTTCACTATATGGAGATGGCCGATCTCTATTTGATTAACGGTGAAGCCCGTGCTCATACGCGTACTCTGAGCGTTGAACAAAACTACGATCAATGGTACGAGTTTACAGGAGAGCAGGATCTGCCACTGGCCGATCTCGACGTGATCCTGATGCGTAAAGATCCGCCGTTTGATACCGAGTTTATCTACGCCACTTATATTCTGGAACGTGCCGAAGAGAAAGGTACGCTGATCGTTAACAAGCCGCAGAGCCTGCGCGACTGTAACGAAAAACTGTTTACCGCCTGGTTCTCTGACTTAACACCGGAAACGCTGGTCACGCGCAATAAAGCACAGTTGAAAGCGTTCTGGGAAAAACACACCGACATTATCCTTAAGCCGCTGGACGGTATGGGCGGCGCGTCTATTTTCCGGGTGAAAGAAGGCGATCCGAACCTCGGCGTAATAGCCGAAACCCTGACCGAACACGGCACGCGCTACTGCATGGCGCAGAATTATCTGCCTGCCATTAAAGATGGCGACAAGCGCGTGCTGGTCGTCGATGGCGAGCCGGTGCCGTACTGTCTGGCACGTATTCCACAAGGTGGCGAAACCCGTGGCAATCTGGCTGCCGGTGGTCGTGGCGAACCTCGTCCGCTAACTGAAAGTGACTGGAAAATCGCACGCCAGGTCGGGCCGACGCTGAAAGAAAAAGGGCTTATCTTTGTTGGCCTGGATATTATCGGCGACCGTCTGACTGAAATTAACGTCACCAGCCCAACCTGTATTCGTGAGATTGAAGCAGAGTTTCCGGTCTCGATCACCGGAATGTTAATGGATGCCATCGAAGCACGTTTACAGCAGCAATAACCCAGTTTAACGAGAGGGATCTCGTTGAGACTCTGAGTGACAGCGCCCTTCTTTCCACGCATACTGGGCGCTGTTGCTTTTTTGAACCAGGAAACAGAACCTCTGACAATGAATTTACAGCATCACTTTCTTATTGCCATGCCTGCTCTCCAGGATCCGATTTTTCGTCGTTCCGTGGTCTACATTTGCGAACATAATACCAATGGCGCAATGGGGATCATCGTCAACAAGCCACTGGAAAATCTCAAAATTGAAGGGATTCTGGAAAAGCTGAAGATCACGCCGGAGCCGCGTGATGAATCAATCCGTCTGGACAAACCGGTTATGCTTGGCGGCCCGCTGGCTGAAGATCGCGGGTTTATTTTGCATACTCCACCATCAAATTTTGCTTCCAGTATTCGCATTTCAGACAACACGGTGATGACCACCTCCCGTGATGTACTTGAAACGCTCGGCACCGATAAACAACCGTCTGACGTATTGGTGGCGCTGGGTTACGCCTCCTGGGATAAAGGCCAGCTGGAACAAGAGATTCTCGACAACGCCTGGCTAACCGCCCCGGCAGATCTGAATATTCTGTTCAAAACGCCGATTGCCGACCGCTGGCGCGATGCGGCAAGACTGATTGGTGTTGATATTCTCACTATGCCAGGTGTGGCGGGGCACGCCTGATGAGCGGAACCTTACTCGCCTTCGATTTCGGCACTAAAAGCATTGGCGTGGCGGTAGGTCAACGTATTACCGGCACCGCTCGCCCTTTGCCTGCAATTAAAGCGCAGGACGGTACGCCGGACTGGAACCTTATTGAACGTTTACTGAAAGAGTGGCAGCCGGACGAAATCATCGTCGGTTTGCCGCTGAATATGGACGGCACCGAACAGCCATTAACCGCCAGGGCGCGTAAATTCGCCAACCGTATTCATGGTCGTTTCGGTGTTGAAGTAAAGCTACATGACGAGCGTCTTAGCACCGTAGAAGCGCGTTCCGGGCTTTTTGAACAAGGTGGTTACCGGGCGCTCAACAAAGGTAAAGTCGACTCTGCCTCTGCGGTTATCATTCTCGAAAGTTATTTCGAGCAGGGTTATTAAGGCGATTTATAAGCCTGGCGAATTGTCATTACCGTCATCTTGCCGGATGCGGCGTAAACGCCTTATCCGCCTACATGTGGCAACGGCCGTAGGTCTGATAAGACGCGTTAGCGTCGCATCAGACGTTTATTGCTGGATGCTGCGTTTGTATGCCTGATAAGCGTAGCAAATCAGGCATATTTACGAAGCTAATCAACCAATTTCGCCTCACAAACGCCCTTCCCCCACCCGCTGCTGATAACTCTGCTGAAACGTTATCATCCCCACCTGCTGCCCGGTTTGAATAACATGCGGCAACTGGTGGGTTTTCCCTTCGCGAATCAAATTCCCCACCGCTGGCGTGTTAATCAATAATTCAAACAGCGCCACGCGCCCTTCCTGCTTATCCACTTCCAGCTTTTGTGACAACACCGCCCGTAAACTCCCCGCCAGTTGATTACGCACGGGATCTTTTTCCTGCGCCGGAAATGAATCCACCAGCCGCTCAACGGCCTGCGCCGCACCGCGCGTATGTAAGGTCGCCAGCACCAGATGTCCGGTTTCTGCCGCCGTCAGCGCCAGACGTATTGTCTCGCTGTCACGCAGCTCTCCGAGCAATATCACATCGGGATCTTCCCGCAATGCGGCACGCAATCCCGATGCGAACGTCATACAGTGCAAACCGATTTCTCGCTGCTGGATCAAACATCGTTGGCTGGCATAGAGATATTCAACAGGATCTTCCAGCGTCAGAATATGCGCATCGGCATGTTGATTAAGATAGCCAACCATCGCCGCCAGCGTGGTAGATTTGCCACTCCCCGTCGCCCCCGTCACCAGAATCAGGCCATTCTCGCTCTTGAGTAATTCCGGCAATACCGGTGGCGCACCAAGCTGTTCGAGCTGCGGGCAGTACGAAGGTAACAACCGTAACGCCAGAGAAATGCCTTGCCGTTGCGCGAACGCACTGCCGCGCAACCGCTGGTTTTCCGCCAGCGATACGGCAAAATCAAGCTGACCATTTTCAAGCAATATCGCCCTCTGCTCGTCATCCAGCCACTCCCGCAGTAGCTCTTCCACGTCCGGCGCGTCAAACGGTGCAGCTTCCATTCTGCCGCGAATGCGCCATCGTGCGGGCCAGGCGCTGCACAGGTGTAGATCCGAGACGTTATGCTTTACACTAAGGGCCACAATTTCTTCCATATTCATACTAAGATCCTCGGAAAATGAACGATATTGCGCATAACCTGGCACAGGTCCGGGACAAAATCTCAGCGGCTGCAACGCGTTGCGGCCGTTCTCCAGAAGAAATTACGCTGCTTGCAGTCAGTAAAACAAAACCTGCGAGCGCCATCGCAGAAGCCATCGACGCCGGGCAGCGTCAATTTGGTGAAAACTACGTTCAGGAAGGGGTAGATAAAATTTGCCACTTTCAGGAACTGGGCGTAACAGGATTAGAATGGCATTTTATTGGTCCGCTACAGTCCAACAAAAGTCGCCTGGTGGCAGAGCATTTCGACTGGTGTCATACCATCGACCGTTTACGTATCGCTACCCGCCTGAACGACCAGCGACCGGCAGAACTTCCACCTCTTAACGTACTGATTCAAATTAATATTAGTGATGAAAACAGTAAGTCCGGGATTCAACTGGCAGAACTGGACGAACTGGCGGCTGCGGTCGCTGAACTACCGCGTCTACGCCTGCGCGGGCTGATGGCTATCCCGGCGCCTGAGTCAGAATATGTAAGGCAGTTTGAAGTTGCACGCCAAATGGCTGTAGCATTTGCCGGACTGAAAACGCGCTACCCGCATGTCGATACGCTCTCTCTGGGGATGTCGGACGATATGGAAGCCGCCATTGCGGCAGGTAGCACAATGGTTCGCATCGGCACAGCCATCTTTGGTGCGCGTGATTACTCTAAAAAATAAGGAATTAAAGGAACGCCATGAATACGTTGACTTTCCTGCTTTCAACGGTCATTGAGCTGTATACCATGGTGCTGTTATTACGCATCTGGATGCAGTGGGCTCATTGTGATTTTTACAACCCTTTCTCACAGTTTGTGGTGAAAGTGACACAGCCAATTATCGGGCCACTGCGCCGCGTTATTCCGGCAATGGGGCCAATTGACAGCGCCTCGCTTCTGGTTGCCTATATTCTCAGTTTCATCAAAGCCATTGTGCTGTTTAAAGTGGTGACCTTCCTGCCAATCATCTGGATTGCCGGTTTATTAATTCTGCTGAAAACCATCGGCCTGCTGATTTTCTGGGTACTGCTGGTGATGGCGATTATGAGCTGGGTAAGCCAGGGTCGTAGCCCGATTGAATACGTGCTGATTCAGCTTGCCGATCCGCTGCTGCGCCCGATTCGCCGCCTGCTGCCGGCAATGGGTGGGATTGATTTCTCGCCGATGATCCTCGTTCTGCTGCTGTATGTCATCAATATGGGTGTCGCAGAAGTATTACAGGCGACAGGAAACATGCTGCTGCCGGGGCTGTGGATGGCGTTATGAGTGCCGTAACAGTTAACGATGACGGCCTGGTTTTGCGGCTCTATATTCAGCCGAAAGCCAGCCGTGATTCTATTGTCGGTTTACATGGCGACGAGGTAAAAGTCGCCATTACCGCGCCGCCGGTTGACGGTCAGGCCAACAGCCATCTGGTGAAGTTTCTCGGTAAGCAATTCCGGGTAGCCAAAAGCCAGGTGGTGATTGAAAAAGGCGAACTTGGCCGCCACAAACAAATTAAAATCATTAATCCGCAACAAATCCCGCCAGAAATCGCGGCGTTAATTAATTAGGTATCCTATGCAAAAAGTTGTCCTCGCAACCGGCAATGCCGGTAAAGTGCGTGAGCTGGCGTCGCTGCTTAGCGACTTCGGTCTTGATATTGTGGCTCAGACGGAACTTGGCGTTGATTCCGCTGAAGAAACCGGCCTGACCTTTATCGAAAACGCGATTCTGAAAGCGCGCCACGCGGCAAAAGCGACCGGTTTACCAGCGATTGCCGACGACTCCGGTCTGGCGGTAGATGTACTTGGCGGCGCACCAGGGATTTACTCCGCGCGTTATTCTGGTGAAGACGCGACCGATCAAAAGAATCTGCAAAAACTGCTGGAAACACTGAAAGACGTACCGGACGACCAACGTCAGGCTCGCTTCCACTGTGTGCTGGTGTATCTGCGTCACGCGGAAGATCCCACTCCGCTGGTGTGCCACGGCAGCTGGCCGGGCGTGATTACCCGTGAACCAGCCGGTACTGGTGGCTTTGGTTATGATCCGATTTTCTTTGTGCCTTCCGAAGGTAAAACCGCTGCCGAACTGACCCGCGAAGAAAAGAGCGCCATTTCCCATCGTGGTCAGGCATTGAAACTGCTGCTGGACGCTTTACGTAATGGTTAAATTACCGCCGCTGAGTCTCTACATTCACATCCCGTGGTGCGTGCAGAAATGCCCGTACTGCGATTTCAACTCTCACGCGTTGAAAGGGGAAGTGCCGCACGACGATTATGTTCAGCATCTGCTTAGCGATCTGGACAACGATGTCGCTTACGCCCAGGCTCGTGAGGTAAAGACAATCTTTATTGGCGGTGGTACGCCGAGCCTGCTTTCCGGCCCGGCGATGCAAACGCTGCTGGACGGTGTGCGCGCACGTTTGCCACTGGCAGCGGATGCAGAAATTACCATGGAAGCGAACCCCGGCACGGTAGAAGCCGATCGCTTTGTCGATTACCAGCGTGCTGGCGTGAACCGCATTTCCATTGGTGTACAGAGCTTTAGCGAAGAAAAGCTGAAACGGCTGGGACGTATTCATGGCCCGCAAGAAGCGAAGCGTGCTGCAAAACTGGCAAGCGAGCTGGGGCTGCGTAGCTTTAACCTTGATTTAATGCATGGGCTGCCGGATCAATCGCTGGAAGAGGCGCTTGGCGATCTGCGCCAGGCTATTGAACTGAATCCGCCGCATCTTTCCTGGTATCAACTGACCATCGAACCTAATACGCTGTTTGGTTCACGCCCGCCGGTACTGCCGGACGACGACGCGCTGTGGGATATTTTCGAACAGGGGCATCTGTTATTAACCGCAGCGGGTTATCAGCAATATGAAACCTCCGCTTATGCCAAACCGGGTTATCAGTGCCAGCATAATCTTAACTACTGGCGATTTGGTGACTACATCGGCATCGGCTGCGGCGCGCACGGCAAAGTGACCTTCCCGGATGGGCGCATTCTGCGTACCACCAAAACGCGTCATCCGCGTGGTTTTATGCAGGGAAGGTATCTGGAAAGCCAGCGCGATGTTGAAACCGCAGATAAGCCATTCGAGTTCTTTATGAATCGCTTCCGTTTGCTGGAAGCCGCACCGCGCATGGAGTTTAGCCAGTACACAGGTCTTTCTGAAGAGGTGATACGTCCACAGTTAGACGAGGCTATCGCTCAGGGTTATCTCACTGAGTGTGCAGATTACTGGCAGATAACGGAACATGGGAAGTTGTTTTTAAATTCGCTGCTGGAGCTTTTTCTGGCGGAGTAAATTTGTGTAGCCGGATACGGCGTGAACGCAGCATCCGACTACAAGTCATGCGTCATCGCAGAAATTACTTAATCACCCCATTACGCCGTAATTCTTCGGTATCTTTTTTCCAGCAATCGCTCGCCTGGTTGATATCGTCAATCTTCATTAATATCGCGACTTTTTTACTGTTTATTTCTGAAACCTTCATCGTTAACGGATATTGCCCTTTCTCGAGCGTTATCCAGTCATCCTGCAATTTACGGCTAAGTTTTTGTGATTGCAGAAAGGTCTGTCGCCGCTGTTCGTTGATATCGAAATCCCGTTTCTGCTGAATCGGCACTTCATAACACTCTTCGCTTTGTTTATGACATGCCGCAATCGCCGGTTGATAAACCTCTTTGTCATATTTAACCGCGAACGCCTCGCTATCATTCTGTTTATTAAACTCATCACGCTGTTGGTGTATTTTTTTGAAGGCGTCTTCGCGGGTCATTTGCTTGCCGTTTGCATCTTTTCCCCAATATGCATCCGCTGCTTTCTGCGCCGCCGCCATTTGCTTATCAAGCTCTTTCACTTCCTTTTCCAGCGCAGGAATCGAGCTCTTCTGGGTATTCAACGCTGACTCAAGCTGACTAAAGCGATAATTGAAATCTTCGCTATTCACGATCAGATACTTATTATTCGTTTTGATATCGTCGACCACCCGCCCACGATCGCTGGCTGCTGCCTGAAAAGAGTAAAAGCTCACCGTCCAGCCAGACGCAGGTGTTCCTTTACTGGTTAACATCGCCGAAAATTTTACGGGCTTATCTTTCGTCCAGGTCTGTTCCAGTAGTTGGTAGTCTGCCAGTTGACCAACCCAGGTATAGAGATCATCACTGGAAGAAACATCGCCTTCCGCTGACCAGGTGGCCTGATTACCTTTCGCATCAAGGTTTTTTAAACTGATGGCATCAAGCTTGAGAATACCGTGATACTGCTTGTTGAATTGTTCTTTTAAGACATTTTCAGTTGGCGGTTCGCCATCGGCCCAGCCATTACCAGACATCAACACAAACAGCGCCGTGCCTACAATCCATTGCTTTTTCACCAGAAAACCCTCGCGAGGAATAATTTATTCCAGTGATTATCATCAGGGTAATAACAATTGGCAATGGACGTGAGTCTGAAGTGAAAAAGCCCCGGCACGATACCGGGGCGAGGCGATTAGTACTGATTGAAAATCTGCTGGATCTGCTGTGGATCTTTAGTTTGCGTCAGTGCCAGTTGCAGCAGAACGCGCGCTTTTTGCGGGTTCAGCGTGCCAGAAGCGACGAAACCGTATTTTGCATCATCCACTTCGGCATCCTGAGTGGTTGCGCCCGTCGGTACGCGGGAAGAACGAACTACCGCAGTGCCGTTTTTCGCAGCGGTCGCCAGGGTGTCGAACACGGTTTTATACAGATTGCCGTTACCCACACCGGCGCTAACGATACCGTCGTAGCCTGCATCTACCAGTGCTTTTGCCGGAAGATCGGATGCGTTGGCGTAGTTATAAACGATGCCGACTTTCGGCAGTTCATTTAGCTTAGAGACATCGAACGGCGTGTCGCTGGTGTGCTTACGTGCCGGAGTACGCTGGTAGTCAATCTTACCGTTGTGAATGTAACCCAACGGACCGTAGTTAACAGACTTGAAGGTCGCTACATCGGTGGTATTAGTTTTGGTGACGTCACGACCATCAAGCACGGTGTCGTTCATCACCACCAGCACACCACGGTTGGCGGAGGCTTTATCGGCTGCGGTCACTACCGCGTTATACAGATTAAATGGACCGTCTGCGCTCATGGAAGTGGACGGGCGCATTGCGCCTACCATCACCACTGGCTTGTCACATTTCACGGTCAGGTCGAGGAAGTAAGCGGTTTCTTCCATCGTGTCAGTACCGTGGGTAATAACGAAGCCATCAGTTTTATCGCAGTCGGTGTTAATTTTTTTCGCCAGCGTCAGCCAGACATTGTCATTCATGTCCTGGGAGCCGATATTAACTACCTGCTCGCCTTTAACGTTCGCAATGTCCTTCAGTTGCGGCACCGCATTGACCAGATTTTCTACGCCAACTTTACCCGCTGTGTAGTTAGATTTGGTTGCGGAGTCACCACCGCCGGCAATCGTCCCGCCGGTCGCTAGAATGGTGATATTCGGTAATGCTAATGCTGCACCACTAAAACCCATAACCAGTGCGGCAAGTGCCGTCTTTTTGAAAAACTCCATTTCATTCCTCCAGTTACGTGAACGCGGTAATGACTCCAACTTATTGATAGTGTTTTATGTTCAGATAATGCCCGATGACTTTGTCATGCAGCTCCACCGATTTTGAGAACGACAGCGACTTCCGTCCCAGCCGTGCCAGGTGCTGCCTCAGATTCAGGTTATGCCGCTCAATTCGCTG
>NZ_PZKQ01000053.1:0-135381 GCF_003046645.1 Escherichia sp. MOD1-EC6475
GAACTGGCCAGACATCTAGAATTTACTGTCAGTACCGGCGTTAAAGTTTACTTCTGCGATCCTCAGAGTCCTTGGCAGCGGGGAACAAATGAGAATACAAATGGGCTAATTCGGCAGTACTTTCCTAAAAAGACATGTCTTGCCCAATATACTCAACATGAACTAGATCTGGTTGCTGCTCAGCTAAACAACAGACCGAGAAAGACACTGAAGTTCAAAACACCGAAAGAGATAATTGAAAGGGGTGTTGCATTGACAGATTGAATCTACAGTAGCCTTTTTTAATATTTCATTCTCCATTTCAATGCGTTGTAGCTTTTTCCTCAGCTCACGTATTTCGATTTGTTCTGGTGTTATCGGAGAGGCTTTTGGTGTTTTGCCCTGACGCTCATCACGCAGTTGTTTGACCCATCTTGTCATTGTGGAAAGGCCAACATCCATAGCTTTGGCGGCATCTGCCACCGTGTAGTTCTGATCAACAACCAGTTGAGCGGATTCGCGTTTAAACTCTGCGCTGAAATTTCTTTTTTTCATTGGAGCACCTGTGTTGTTCTGAGGTGAGCATATCACCTCTGTTCAGGTGGCCAAATTCAGTGTGCCACTTCAGACGGTACGGGAAAAACATGCCTGTACTCAGTGCGATGCCATCGTGCAGGCACCTGCACCTTCGCGGCCCATCGAGTGGGGTATCGCCGGACCGGGGCTGCTGGCCCGCGTGCTGACCTCGAAGTATGCAGAGCACACCCCGCTGTATTGCCAGTCAGAAATATACGGCCGGCAAGGTGTGGAGCTGAGCCGTTCACTGCTGTCGGGCTGGGTGGATGCATGCTGCCGGCTGCTGTCTCCGCTGGAAGAGGCGCTTCATGGCTATGTCATGACTGACGGCAAACTCCATGCCGATGATACCCCGGTCCAGGTACTGCTGCCGGGTAATAAGAAGACGAAGACCGGGCGGTTGTGGGCGTATGTTCGTGATGACCGCAATGCCGGGTCAGCGTTGGCACCTGCAGTGTGGTTCGCTTACAGCCCGGACAGAAAAGGCATCCATCCGCAGACTCATCTTGCTTGCTTCAGCGGTGTGCTGCAAGCGGATGCGTACGCCGGGTTCAACGAGCTGTATCGCAATGGTGGGATAACGGAAGCTGCCTGCTGGGCTCATGCCCGCCGAAAGATCCACGATGTGCACGTCCGCATCCCGTCAGCACTGACGGAAGAAGCCCTGGAGCAGATCGGTCAGTTGTACGCCATAGAGGCGGATATAAGGGGAATGCCGGCAGAGCAGCGGCTTGCTGAACGTCAGCGAAAAACGAAACCGCTGTTGAAATCCCTGGAAAGCTGGTTGCGTGAAAAGATGAAGACCCTGTTCTTCGGCTCTGGCCATGGTGGTGAGCGGGGAGCGCTACTGTACAGCCTGATCGGGACGTGCAAACTGAATGACGTGGATCCAGAAAGCTACCTTCGCCATGTGCTTGGCGTCATAGCAGACTGGCCGGTCAACCGGGTCAGCGAACTGCTTCCGTGGCGCATAGCACTGCCAGCTGAATAACACATCCCCGTCAATACGGCCCTCGCTGTACGCTTACTTTTGTTCGGACTGCTTATGGCCTTTTTCCACTGGTGGCGCAGGAAAGTTAACCGGCTGCCACCATGGGATGACGTGTAAACCGTGCAGGCATGTTTTCACGTGGTGACGCTTTCATTGGGGGTCTACGCCGGAACCCCAATATTGTTCACATACATGAATTTGAAAAACTAAGCGATACTGCTGTCCGTACCTTATAAACTTATTTCAACGCTTCCGGCAGCGTCACAATCCACAGTTCACTGTCAGACTCCGGTTTCTCCAGTGGCTTCACTCTGAGGGTCGTTTCAACCTGCTTGTCGTCAAGCGTCAGCTTTCCTTCCGCGTTCACCCGATAATCCTTGAATGTCTTGCCCTCGACCGGATGTTGCATCGCCACCTTCACGCCAAAGTCGTTATCGTTCGCCACCGCCAGCGTTTTGCTGTCGATCAGCGCCAACCCTTCAGCCTTCTCCTGCTGCCAGCCCAAGGAGCGCAGATCAACAACCTGCGTTTTCTGCGCAAGGGTAATGCCGCGCTGTGACAGGGTTTTCTCATCATCAAACTCCGGATACTCACCCGGCTTGTCGAAGCCTGACAGGTCGCTCGCCTTATTGAGATCGACCTTGTAAATCAGGTTACGCATTCTGTTGTTTTTATCTCTTCCCTGTTCGATCAGCAGGATGTGCTGGTTATCGAGCGCCACGATGTCTCCGATTTTAGCGTCGCTGTTTTTGCTGTAGGCCGCGCTGTCGATGGGATAACCGTACATCGCGGTTTTTCCGCTTGCCGGATCGAAGCTCACCAGACGCGTAAACAGCGCCTTGTTCTTGCTCTTAGCGTCGATATCCAGCGTACTTTGCACGGCGACAATAATACGCCCGTCCGGCATACGGGTGAGGCCTTCAAAGCCGCGGTTCGCCTGACGCCATTTGAGGATATTTGGCAAACCGCCCGCAATCGCTTTTTCCCCTTCCGCCGCCTGCGGACCGTGGATTGCCAGGATTTTCCCTTTACTGTCGATGTTAATCAGGAACGGGCCATACTCATCGCACAGCCAGTAACCTCCTTTACCATCCGGAGTGATCCCTTCCGTATCCAGCCCGCGATTATCCCCCTTCAGTCTATGTAACGTGTCGCTGAAGGCCACTTCATTGGTGGAGCCAATCACGTCGCTTGCCAGCGGCAGACCGTTGATCGCGCCTTTATCGTCATGCAGAGGACGGGGATCGATGGCCTCCGCTTTGCCGTTTTGTACACGAATCGTCATCAGCAGCGGCGCGAAATCTGGCGTAACGAAAATTTTAGTTTCGTTTTTCCCCTCTTTCGGTGAATCCGCGTTCGGACCGCGATCGGTAATGGTTGCGAATGTCAGGGCATCGCCCTGTTTACCGGTGAACAGCAGGCCAGAACCTATCCCAACCGGAAGGCCGTTCGGGAATGCACTGGCAAATGCGCCGGCGTAGTTCACGTGCGTGCCTTCTGGAAAACTGACGACATAGCGCTCAGCCGTAGGTTGTGCCGCCAGGGCAGAGAAAGAGAGCGTACAACCGATTAGCACGGGAATAATTTTTCTTTTCATATTGTTAGCATCCATAAAGTGAAGATCACACTACACCATAAAGAAGAAATGAGTCAGGAAAATGACATCGAATGGCAACATGCGCGGGCCTGAGGCCAAATAAATGTAAAACACTGTTGTTATTTGTAACAACGGAAACATTTACGGAAATTATTTGTCTTTCTTCGTGATCAAAAATGCTGTGTCTTGTTGGATTGGAGTGATGAGGGCTGCGTTTAGGAAACGCCCTATATTGTACGGTTGCATTATCGCGGTAGGGGTAATGCACGTGTCAGTATGATGAGCTGACCACACTCACGTGGGTGGACTGGTATAACAATCGACGATTGCTGGAAAGGCAGGGCCATATCCCACCGGCAGAAGCAGAAAAAGCTTATTATGCTTCCATCGGAAACGATGATCTGGCAGCCTGAATTCACAGATAAAACACTCTCCAGGAAACCCGGGGCGGTTCAATTGCTGGATAAGATCATAACGATACACCGGGTTAAACAGGTGGTCACTGCTTCACTGAAGCTACGTGATTATGATGGTCAGGTAGCAGAAGCTATGCCCATGATACCAAAATGACGAAAGCAGGTATACCTGAAAGCGTGCGTATTGCCTGAAAACACAACCCGCTACGGGGGAGACTTACCCGAAATCTGATTTATTCAACAAAGCCGTTGCCAAACCTGAAATAACACTTAGCTGTGATGATTCGCTATTACCTATCGATAGCTTCGGAAAACATAAATTAAAAATGCCCAGAGGAGTAATATTATCGTTAGCATTACCCGAACGCCGTATTAACGGTTATTTATTGGTAAGTGCTACGTTCCATGGCAAGAGTTCATCAACAGGTTGGAAGGCCATTCCGGCAAAACTCTCAGTATATGGCGCAGATACCATTCAGACAGCAGGTCCCGCTCAGCCCGTACAGTAGAGCGCCGTTCACTACCGTAATCGCTACCGAAGAACACATTGATTGCCCCTCAATAATCCTGCTGTTAACATCAAAATTGTTGGTCGGGCTCGATTTATTTAATTGTGTAAACAGGGTCTCTCAGAGAAAGGCCCTTATGCATCACCTGACGTTAAAAGTCACTACACCCAAGATGACGTTCAAAGTGTCATAGTCCCCTGCGCTGAGGACAAAGCTACGCATTAACGACAAAGCTACGCATTAACGACAAATCCACGCGATAACTTACGATGGTTCGGGCATAAGCCCCCGTAATTCAGTTATGTCGTGGTCGGCCCCGGTTACTTTTTTCGGGAAGCCTGCTACGGCCCAGAATAATACCGTGTTCTTTCTGATCCTGTTTAGCCAGGTAGCTGAGGGCGTAACGTAAGTCGTCTACTGCGGACTTATCACTATAGTGAATCACGTGATCGATACGCACCGGGTATTTATCTTTAGCCCGGCACAGATGAAAATAACCCTCCCCTTCCGTGATCCGCCTCCAGATATCCCCCAGTTGCCTGGATATCTGATAAGAGTTCTTGTGACGTTGTCCATCCAGATAGCCGATAAAATGAATATGAAGCCCTTTGTCTGGTGTATATTCCATAACCCAGTAATATCCTGCCAACATCGTCTGGGTTTCGCTAAGTAAACGGTATATTTCCATACACATACTGTGCTTACAGGAATGCCCGAAACTGGGCGTGTCTTTCCTGTAGGCAAAATCAATTCTGAAAGGTAACAGTTTAGAAAAACGTTGAAACAATCCCTCTATGTGTTCATTCACATCTTTCAGAATCGCGAAATTCATTTCGTAATTGGGATTGGCATTATACATTTTATAGTCCTTAATTTATAAAACTCACAGGAAGAGGAAATTATGTAAATACTGAGAGAACATAAACGCCGTAGCACGGCATTAATAAACGAAGTAAACCAGCAGCACAGACACCCTGATAAAACTGTTTTGTATTACCGCATCGCTGTAACAAGGTAATACTTCAGAATTCAGTGAGGCTCTCTTAAACAGAGGACCAGTAAGAATTACAATGGTAAAAACACACCTCATAGAATTGAGTTTAAGGAAGCACCATTCACTCAACCTGACATTCACAAAAGTCAGTACCAGGTAGCCTCAGGTAACATCGCTATTAATATTATCCTGCCATTAAGTAAAAACAGAAACTCTGTGAGGAAGCCTCACCAATATTTGACCAGTAGCATAAAGAATAACGATATGAGAGATACGCCCACACCAGAGATGATTAGCCCATACAAAAAGATAATATTTATTAATACCACCGAACCTCAATAGACTAATAACACACTAATAGCGTTTTGGTACACACTTAACACTAACTATGCACCAGACACACACTCAGGATTAACATTCCCAACACTTATGGTACTCTCAAAGAGTATAATTCACCACACAGGTAAACTCTCACACCAGTAGTATGGAGATAATGCTGTACACATACTTACAGAGTAAAGTGTACAGTTAGCATACAGTGGCGAGCAGACATTACAACATAAAGACATAAGATAGCATAATAAGAACATAACAAAACTCCCACTAATAATACTAATTAACCTTAATTCTTTTTTGAACAGGAAATCAACATTGCTCCAGACCTCTTCAGGTCATACACTTTTGTATTGGATGTTCAATGTGTACTTCTGCACAAACAAAAAAATAAAACCCGCAAAATAAAATATCAGCCCCAAAAATACAGCGTGAAACACCACGTTATGGATATGTTTTCATATCACCAGAAGCATATTTCACACATACAATACAGAAACAATTCATCATATAATCAGGGTTACTGTTCACTCCTCTCGGTTATCCGCGAGACGATAAAACATGACACTAATCACAAAAACGAGAGATAGTATTTGCGAAATATAAACAACATAAAAATCAATGCGTTGCGATTTTTTATTTTTTCAGACATGCATGCCCCCTCTGCTATTGTTGCTAGCCGGCTAGCAACAATAGCAGGGATATACAAACATCGGATGCCAAAAACACGTTCCGATAATATCATCGAGGATCTGACTGGTTGTTTTTAGTATCATCACCACAAATGATGGTTAATGCGTTGTAGATCAGTCTGCGTCTGTTCTTGTTTTCAGCATTATTTCCATACAACATCATGACGTTTTTAATATCATCAACCGGTGATATTACATAATCAACCAATACGCCAAGCTTCTCAATACATTGCAGTAAAGTATATTTGTGTCTGCCCGTAAATAATCCTATCAGGTTTTCTTTACTTTCACGACTGGATAATATTTTGTTCTCTGTAATTAATTCAGCCAACGTTTCACCATCGTAAACACGTTCTTTATCTATCAGAATATTTATCTTATCTAACGCCCTCTCTACATTATCAAGAAGACCTGTAATATACGGAGGCTGAATATCTGACTTTGTACTAATATTTGCAAGCATCGAATTATACATTTTAATGACACGCATCAGAGTAAAATTATTCGCATCATATTGTATTTCATCTTCATTATACGCAGGATCCGTCACGACCCTTAAGTCCATAAATGCATCCTGATAAGCTTTTACATAATCAAGTAATTCGAACAGTGAACCATGCTTTATTTTCTCCCTGTTTAATTTGATCTCCAGCGCTATCCTGAGAACTGAAAAAGCGCCGGGAAGATACCCAGAAGGTAACTCGTATTTTGGGGATTCATCATAAAACCGAAGAGCTTTGTGGAGTTTGTTCCGCCGAATCAGATAAATAAGGACGGCCAGTAACATGTAGCACCTGGTCACATAACCACGGGCATTCTGCAACTGTTCAAAATAATTAATAATGTTTTCCAGATATACATCATCATAACTTTTCTTATCAGAAAGATTAAACACCATATCTTTTAAAGATTCGATATATTCTTGTGATTTATCATCAAGTGACACAATATAACGAGTTAATGCTCCTTTGGGGCCACTCTCAAACTCATGAAACCGTTCAAGTAATGCTCTTGCATAAGGCGTTGTGTCAAAAATATTAAAATCATAAAGATAGCGTGCAGCGTAGCCATACAACCCATGTACCCAAAGCCCTTCTCTTATCAGCACTCTGAGATAATATGCAATACTGTCAAGTATCTTTACCTTCCGTTGCATATCAAGCAAAATACTTAATGAATAAAATGCATAATAGAACTTGTCAATGTTGTTGAGTATTCTGTCCAGCTCACTCTTATCAAGCTTCTTCTCTCTGTAATCCTTCTTGTATTCATTCTTACAGGCCTTTATATATTGTTTCATAAGGCTCTTCCTTTTACCGTACCCTTTTCGAATAGTTCCCTGGTATTTTCCCAGCTCATACATTTTTCCGTTTTCCCGAAAATCTTCTCTGTTAAATCCCAGTTCAGCAAGATACTCCCGGAGATAACGTTTAACGGCAGCCTCATCGCTTTCTGTACCAGAGTAATCCAGGCAGGGACAATATGATTTTTGCAAAAAATTATAGATATGATAATAAAACCCTGTTTCATTCTCCGGACGATATGTGTTATATATATCCAGCACAATAAAAACAACTCCAAAACTTTTCAGAAAATAGTTACGGATATATTCGGACTTTAATGTTGAATACACAGGGTAAGAATTCATCATGTAATAAAAATATTCATACCGGGAAAATATAATTCGCCGTTGTTCCAGACTATACACCCCTTCAGCATCAATAATGTGACTGAGCTCATTATAACGTTGATCCCAGAATCTTTGATGCGCTCCAAAATCAGTACTCTTCCGCTTATCTCTCGGACTCTCTCCTTCCTTAAACAACTCAAAAACTGTACAAATATCATACAAAAGATTTGTAAACATGCGCATCTGCTCTGATCTCCGGTTGGTTTCCGTTTTATCACAGGGGACATTCTGGCCTTAACGTAGCAAATTAATGACATAGCCTTCAACTCACATGGAGAACAATATGTCAACCCAGACCGGACATTTTTATACCCCCTCACGCATCCTGCGTATGGCTGAACTTACCCGACTCCTTGGTATATCAAGATCGACCATCTACGAAAAAATGAATCCGGCATCAAAATACTACGATGCCACCTTTCCCCGGCCTGTCCGGCTTGGGAGTTCGGCTGTAGGCTGGCGGGCATCTGCCATTGATGAGTGGTTAACTTTACATACAACACCAACCAGATCCGTAACTAAGGATAAATAAGGAAAACTGTACGCCATGACAAAATTATCCCCCCCTGAACTTGACATAACTAAACTGCCTGACAGGTGCCAGGCATTACTTGATGAAATGCATGAAGAAACGGGAATAAGCCGTGAAATACTGCTGTCTGTTATGCTGACGGTCAAGGCTGCCTCGGTCCAGGATACGCATGAAGTTGAACTTTCTGGAGGGCAGCGTACCAGTCTTCAGATATATATGTGTCTTTCATCAGCATCAGGCAGTGGAAAAACCTCTGCCTGCGCAAAATTAATCGCCCCTGTTCATGAAACAGAAGAAGAACTACATCAGGCATATATCGACGATAAAAAAAACTATGATCGCATGATGGAAATGTGGACAACAGATAAAAAAATCCTGGAGCGGAGATATAAAAAGGAAATGGAAAGATCCCCGGAAAATGCTGCTGCTGCACGAGCAGCGCTTGAAAAGTGTATAGCAAATAAACCCGTACCTCCCGTACAACAGGTTCTCATCGTGAATGACGCGACACCAGAAGGGATAGCTTTGAAACTCAGCCAGTCACCTTCTCTTCTGTTGCTGTCTGATGAAGGAGGAACTATTCTGGATAAGCGTTTCGAACGCAAATCGGCGCTGTACAACACATTATGGAGTGGGCAACCAGTCACCGTAGAACGGGCATCCAGACCCGGGTTCCGGGTAAAGGATTCCCGTCTCACTATGCTTATACTGACTCAACCGGTAATATTTGATAAGTTTTTTACTCTCACTGGCGACCAGATCCGGGGCAATGGCTTTCTGGCCCGGGTGCTATTTTGCGAACCCGGAGCAAATAAAATAATGACGACAGAACCGCATACTGCCACTCCTGTTGTAACGCAGCAATGTGCAACCTGTTTTCATGAGAAAAGTTTTGGCAGTCAGATCAGAGACTCTCTGAGAGCGTCCCGGGAAAGGCGTGCAAAAGGTGAGCAACGCATCCGCATGACATTATCACACGCAGCATCCCACGATCTGGAAATCTTTCACGAAGAAAATATGAGTGCTGTCAGGCAGAACCCACGTATGACCACTTTCGAAGACATTATCGTCAGGAAAAGAGAACAGGCTGTTCGAATAGCCGCACTTCTGGAGCTGGAGAACAATCCACATGGTACAGTAATAACACGAGAAAGTATCAATAGTGCTATTTATCTCGTTGATTTTTATTTTCAGCATCTTATATCCAAACTGGAATCACTTCGGGAAATATCTCCTGCAGAAAAACTGGATAAATGGCTCAGAGAAAATATCATCCGGGTAAAAGGATACGAATATCAAAAAAGCCATATACTACAATATGGTCCATATGCTCTCAGGAATAAATGTGTTCTTGATGAAGCACTTGAGATACTTGCAGAACAGAAAAAAATCGTAATTGATTATTCAATCGGCCAAAAAATCATTTATATCGGTGACGCGATTACACCTTGTGAATTAGCAAATGAGGCAAACATCCCGATAATGGAGCGTGGAATGTTTATAGTCTGTTGGGACCATAAGCTGAATAAGTACAGAAATGAAGAACAGACTAAAATATGGAACATAACTACAAAAAATTAAAGTTCCCGTCTTTTATCATTCAGTTACCAACCTGAATATCTGAAACAATGCCAGACATCGGTTACAGACTGGCATTGTTTTTATCATTCAATTTATAAACTACAATATTACGTATTATTTTTACATTTATGTCATTGCAAATATCAGACAAACAAGCATTATAACTCAATAAGTATATTTTTCGTGATTACAGACGACATCTGCAAATCTGTGAGATGTGATTTCATCGCTGGTTTTCCATAATCTGAGACATCACATAATCCGCCCATGCCTGCATCATCGGTATACGCTGATCCAGCAGATCAGTCCGGTGATATGCCGCCTCAACCTTATTTTTCAGCGTATGGGCAAGCGCCCTTTCCGCCAAATCCCGCGAATATCCCTGTTCGCTACACCAGTCCCTGAATGTTGAACGAAAACCATGTGCTGTAGCCACTCGTCCGGGTATATCACTGATGGCCTTCTTTTTACGCAGAAAACTCGTCAACACCATATCTGAAAGGATCTGCTGCTTTCTGGGAGAAGGAAACACCAGTTCGTCATGCAGACCACGTATATTTTCCAGAACGTGAATGGCCTGTCGGGATAAAGGAACACGATGCTGTATCCTGGCTTTCATTCTTTCTGCGGGTATCGTCCATATCCGCTTATGAAAATCAATTTCAGCCCAGCGCATTCCCCTTGCTTCGCCCGAGCGGGTTGCTGTCAGTATCACCATTAATAACAGTGCCCGGGTAACATTATAAGGTTCATCTGTATACACACTGGTCGCCACAAAAAGCGGTAACTGCCTCCAGGGCATTGCCGGCTGGTGTTCATCACGTCCTCTTGATTGCTGTGGAAGCAAATGATCAACCACATCAACAGGATTCGCCACACAAAAACCATGCGCCCAGCCCCACTGCATAACAACATGAATGCGCTGTTTAACCCGGCTTGCCGTTTCTGACAAGGTTAACCAGACTGGACGCAGTGTTTCTGCCACGTCCGCAGCCGTAATCGAATCCAGCGTTTTTGCTCCCAGTTGAGGAAACGCGTAATTCTCAAGCGTCGATAACCACTGCCTTACATGCTTTGGATTTTCCCATCCAGGAGACAGTTCTGCATGTACACGCCTGGCTGCATCGGCAAATGTTGGGATAACAACTTTTTCAGCTTCAGCCTTTTTAATCTCCAGAGGATCATCACCTGCAGCAAGTTGCTCTCGCATTATCCGGGCAGTACGTGCAGCTTCAGCAATACTGACCTCAGGATAAGTTCCCAATCCAGCATTACGCCTTTTTTGTGTCACCGGACTTACATAACGAAAAACCCATTTACCCCTCCCCTTTACTGAAGAAGGATGAAGAGTCAGTCCTGTAATTCCCCCATGGGGCAATGGTTTGTCATCAGGTTTGATATGCCTTGCTTTAGTATCCGTCAATACTGCCATACGCTAATTCCTGTTACTCTGGTATGCCATTCAGTATGCCATTAGTCTCTCACTTCACTAAGAATACATTAGATAACATCGGACAGCAAAAATTGTAATGCATTGTTTATAATGAGGTTATATAACACTCCCGGATTAAGTCAGATTTATTTCAGGCGGTCCCCCTCACCGCCATATTTTAAGAAGAGCCCGTACGTAAGTACGGGCTTTTTTTTCGCATATTGCACAACACCGGGGGGATGAGAAATCCCGACCGGGGTTCGTCAACTGGCGACAGCCAGTTGGACAGTCCGCGAACGCAGTGAGTGGACTGCCCGCAGGGCGAGCGAAGCGAGTCAATCCCCCCCTCATCGCTATATTTTAAGAAGAGCCCGTACGTAAGTGGACTGCACCTTACTCAGCTGAGTGTCCAACTTTTGGGGTGCACTCCACGCCAGAGCTCTCTACCATTAAAAATCTCAACTATAGGCATGTAGTGTACGTTGGCAAAGTGCCGAACGTACGCAATCCTCTTTACCGAATCGGACAATCCCGACCATTTCATCTTCTTCGAAACGTTCCAGCGCGTCACTTAATCCGGAGCGCACACCGCGAGGTAAATCGCACTGTGTAATATCTCCGTTAACAATAACCGTCACGTTTTCCCCGAGGCGGGTTAAAAACATTTTCATTTGCGCGGCAGTCACATTCTGCGCCTCATCAAGGATGACGACTGCATTTTCAAAGGTACGTCCACGCATATAGGCGAACGGCGCGATTTCGACCTTCCCTATCTCCGGTCGCAGGCAGTATTGCATAAAGGAAGCGCCCAACCGCCGAACCAGCACGTCGTAGACCGGACGAAAATAAGGAGCAAACTTTTCTGCGATATCTCCAGGTAAGAAGCCAAGATCTTCATCGGCTTGCAGAACCGGACGGGTGACGATAATTCTGTCGACATCCTTATGTATCAGGGCTTCTGCCGCTTTTGCCGCACTGATCCAGGTTTTACCACACCCGGCTTCGCCCGTGGCGAATATCAGTTGCTTACTCTCAATAGCCTTCAGATAGTGCAATTGCGCTTCATTTCGCGCGAGGATTGGCGAGGTATCACGACTGTCGCGAGCCATGCCAATGGCTTCTACGCCGCTCATCTGCACAAGCGAGGTGACCGATTCTTCTTCACGCTGTTTATGGCTGCGCGAATCCCGTCTCAGCACACGTTTTGCCTCGCGACGAGCTTTGATCACTGCTTTTTGTCTTCCCATGGAGAGCACCTTGAGTTGTTTGTATTCATCACACGCGCCGTTGGCAGCGCGATTATGCGCACGAACATCAGAGGGTTGGCTTCCTTGTAAGCCATAGTTTGCTTTTGGAGATAACACCGAAAACGGCTACGCGCACCGTTAAAGGCGTCGGTAACACGAATAAAGAAAGGAAGTGGGTAAAAATACAGAGTGACGAGATGACTACCGGAGGAGAACTCTCCGCGAGTGGTGAAGCGTTGCTTAACAAAACATTGTCCAGTACAGGACGTTACCATCCGCGATCTCCATAGTGACTGACTATCACTGCCGGGAACTACCGCTGTTACTTAATAAGTACAACAGTTTTTGCCTTTATTGCAACAATAAATTTACTTATATTTAACCATAAAACACCATTTTGATGACATTAGTTTCTACTGGAAAGATGACAGAGTGATGACAGTGATGGAAAAAGCTGTGTGCTTTCAGCAGGATTCGCGGTGCTGGTAAAATGTGCCTTGCGCTTGCCGGATGCGGCGTAAACGCCTTATCCTGCCTACCGATCCGGCACCGATTGTAGAACTGATAAGATGCGCCAGCATCGCATCAGGCACCAGCGCACGAACGTCGGATGCGGCGTAACGCCTTATCCTGCCTACCGATCCGCCACCGATTGTAGGCATGATAAGACGCGCCAGCGTCGCATCAGGCATCAGCGCACGAACGTCGGATGCGGCGTAAACGCCTATCCGCCTAAAAACATTAAACCCGCAATAATGCGCTTCCGAGATAATCGTTCGCGTCCTTCACCCCTGGCAACGCAAAGAAATAACCGCCACCGATAGGTTTAACGTATTCCTCCAGCGCCTCGCCGTTCAGCCTTTTTTGTACTGTCAGGAAGCCCTTTTCCAGATCGTGTTGGTAGCAAACGAACAGTAGCCCCATATCCAGTTGCCCGGAGTTGGTGACGCCCAGTGAATAACTGTAGCCACGGCGCAACATCAGGCTGGACTCACTCTCTGGCGTGCGTGGATTCGCCAGCCGGATATGGCTGTCCAGTGCTATCACCTTCCCTTCAGGATCGCTGGCGTAATCGGGCACATCATGCTCGTGCTGCATTCCTAGCGGAGCACCGGTTTGCTTATCACGACCAAAAATCATCTGCTGTTCTTTCAGTGGCGTTCTGTCCCAAAATTCCACCCGAAACTGAATCAACCGCACCGCCTGGTAGCTACCACCGATAGTCCAGGCAGGTTCCTGCTGATCTGCCGTGACCCACACCACTTTTTGCATCAACTTCGCATTATGGCTGTCGGGATTAGCAGTGCCGTCTTTAAAGCCCAGCAAATTAATCGGCGTCTCTTTGCCTTTACTACGCGCCGCATGATCGGAAATAAACCCTTCCCGCTTCCAGCGCACGCTGAGCAAATCCGGCGTGTGTTTAATGATATCGCGCAGCGCGTGGATCACCGTGTCCTGGGTATTGGCGCAAATCTGTAGCAACACATCTCCATGACATAACGCTGCATCAAGCGAGTCGTTGGGGAAACGCGTCATCTTCTGCAACTTTTTCGGCATCTGTGGCGCAAGGCCAAACCGCTCATCAAACAACGAGTGACCAACAGACAACGTGATGGTGAGATTATCAGGCGCAATGTAGCCGCCAAG
The DNA here is from genome assembly GCF_003046645.1 of Escherichia sp. MOD1-EC6475. Taxonomy (NCBI): domain Bacteria; kingdom Pseudomonadati; phylum Pseudomonadota; class Gammaproteobacteria; order Enterobacterales; family Enterobacteriaceae; genus Escherichia; species Escherichia sp. MOD1-EC6475. Next base: position 14,217 of record NZ_PZKQ01000053.1, read on the forward strand.
AATACCGGAATCGAGTGGCGGCAGGCGCGGATTTGGCGTTTCTGGTGCCATTCCGCCCTGAGTCAGAAAAGCAAAACGCTGAGTCAACAAACGAAACAACCGCTCAAGATCGGTTTTATCACTGGCAAGTACATCAAACGCCACCAGCATCATTGCGGCCTGCTGTGGCGTCACAATCCCCGCCTGATGTTCGCCATAAAACGGCTGTTTCTCATTGCGCGCATCCGGCGAAAGCGTACCCGGCGCACTTTGCGTTTTTTGTGCATGAGCGACCGGGCAACTCCCCGCCAGCGCCAGCGCGCCAATCCCTTTCAGTAAACGTCGGCGTGACGGTTCATTCACGCCGTTTTCATCTTCATACTGCATAACGCTTAGTCCAGCCCCAGCACACCGCGAAGTTGCGCCAGATCTTCCGCCAGCGCGGTAATCGGGCCTTTTAGCGCGTTACGGTCGGCATCGGTCAATTTGTCGTAGGTTTCAAAACCGTCTTTGGTACGGTATTTCGCCAGAATGGTATCGACCTTTTTGAAGTTGGTATCGACTTTTGTTAACAGTTCCGGGTTAGCTTTTTTCAATTGTGGACGCAGCAGATCGACAATTTTCTGCGAGCCTTCAACGTTGGCCTGGAAGTCCCACAGATCGGTGTGGCTGTAACGATCTTCTTCACCACTGATTTTGCTGGCTGCCACTTCCTCAATCAGTCCGGCTGCGCCGCCGACCACTTTTGAAGGTGGGAAAGCCAGTTCACTGATGCGTTTATGCAAATCGACCACATCGGTATAAAGCTGGTCAGCGTACTGATCCATTCCTTTGGTGGTGTTGTCGCCAAACAAGGCTTTTTCCAGACGGTGGAAACCGGTGAATTTCGGGTCGGCAGCTTTTTGCTCGTAATCATCCTCACGGGCGTCAATGCTGCCATCCAGATCGGAGAACAGTTCAGCGATCGGTTCAATGCGCTCATAGTGCTGGCGCGTCGGCGCATACAGTGCTTTCGCTTTTTCGATATCGCCCGCTTTAATGGCGTCGGTAAAGGCTTTAGTGTCGGTCACCAGCTGCGTAGTTTCCGCCATGACATACGTCTTATATGCGGTAATTGCACCGCCGAGGCTTAACAGTGCATCACTTTGCGCCGCATCCGCCGTCGCCTCGCCTTTGACGATCAACTTCCCTTTCGGGTTAGTCAGCAGACCGCAGGTCATATCGTATTCACCAGGCTGTAAATTCGCCGTCATTTTTTGGCTAAAACCAGGGGCGATATTTTCCCGCTCTTCCACCACCATCACGCCTTTGAGGATCTCCCACTCCAGCGCCTTCTGACTGTGGTTCTGAATGATAAACTGCGTTTTCCCGGCGTTAACCGTAATAGTCATTGGTTCGCACTGCTTATCCGTCACGGTCACTTTGACCTGCGGCACATCAGCGGCATTTGCCATAAAAGCAGAAGAGAACAGCGCAGCCACGCTTAATTGCAGTGCACTACGGCGGAAGTTAATGGTCATGACGAGACTATCCCTTTAAAGTATGTTGTAACTAAGCAAGAGTTTGCGTCGTATTTGTTACGCGGAGCGAGACGCTGTCGTTCCTGCACGTGGCGGCAGAGCAAACGCCACCAGCGCCGGGATGAGATAAATAAACCAGACGGCGACTTCGCTGACGCTCGGCGCTTCCTGATAACCAAAAATACCTTCCATCAGCGTGCCGAACAGCGAGTGAGTTGAGAGCACCGCGCTCATATCGAAGGCGATTTCCTGAAAGTGGTTCCACAATCCGGCTTCATGAAATGCGCGAATGGCACCTGCTGCCAGCCCTGCGGCGACGAAGAGAATAAACAGGCTGGTCCATTTGAAAAATGCGCCAAGATTGAGGCGAATACCGCCCCAGTAGAGCAGGAAACCAAGCACCACGGCCGTGGCGAGGCCAAGCATTGCACCGAGCGGCGGCCAGATCCCGACATCTTGCTGAAATGCCGCCAGCAGGAAAAAGACCGACTCCAGCCCTTCCCGTGCAACGGCAAAAAAGACCATCATCACCAGCGCCCAGCCGTGATGATTCCCGCGATGCAATGCGCTATCGACCGCCTGCTCCAGTTGCACTTTGACGTTGCGCGACACCTTGCGCATCCAGAAAACCATCCAGGTGAGGATCACCACGGCGATCACCGCCACGATCCCTTCAAACAGCTCCTGCTCTTTTTGCGGAAATTCGCCGGTGGTTTCATTAATGAAGATACCCAAGCCCAGGCACAACGCAGCGGCAAACAGCATGCCAATCCACATCACACCAATCCATCGGCCTCGCTGGGTACGCTTAAGATAGCTGGCAATCAAACTGACAATCAGCGCGGCTTCAAGTCCTTCGCGCAACATAATGAGAAACGGAACAAACATGCCACCCACCCTTAAACGTTTTTCTGAGTCAATCTATGCAAAGAAAAGTAAATCGCAGTGATAGCGATTATCATTACGGTAAAGAAAAATACAAGCGGAATGTAGTGATAATGATGAGGAAATGTAAAAATATTTTGAGAGAAAACACAGAGAGCAATCACTGATTGCCCTCTGTCTGCTTCCCATTATGACGTGGAATTTTCGGTAAAACGCCTTCCCTTAACCTTCCTGCAACCGTGACGGTGGCGCCGAATGATAGTGCGCATCTGCTTCGGCAAAGCGTTTTTGCATCGCCGCTGACGGCGCTTTACCCAGCAAACTAAACACCACAATCCCAATGCTGCCGAAGATAAAGCCCGGAATAATTTCGTACAGACCCAGCCAGCCGAACTGTTTCCAGACGATAACCGTCAGCGCACCGATGATCATCCCCGCCAGCGCGCCGTTGCGCGTCATGCGTGACCACATCACCGAGAACAGCACCACCGGACCAAACGCCGCGCCAAAACCTGCCCACGCGTAGCTCACCAGCCCCAGCACGCGGTTTTCCGGGTTCGCTGCCAACGCAATGGCCACCAGCGCCACCACCAGCACCATAACACGCCCTACCCACACCAGTTCTTTCTGGCTGGCATGTTTACGCAGAAATGCTTTGTACAGATCTTCGGTAATCGCACTGGAGCACACCAGCAGTTGGCAGCTTAAGGTTGACATCACCGCCGCCAGAATCGCCGACAGCAGGATCCCGGCAATCCACGGATTAAACAGAATTTGCGCCAGTTCGATAAACACGCGTTCAGCGTTCTGGTTTACCGCACCTGCTACCGCCGGATGATCATTAAAGTAAGCAATCCCAAAGAAGCCGACAGCCACCGCCCCAGCAAGGCAGAGGATCATCCAGGTCATACTGATACGACGCGCATGGACGATGCTGTGGTGAGAATCCGCCGCCATAAAACGCGCCAGAATATGCGGCTGCCCGAAGTAACCCAGCCCCCAGCCCATCAGCGAGATAATGGCGACAAAATTCAGCCCTTTAAGCATATCAACGTTTTCAATGCTCTTTTGTTTGATCACTTCCAGCGAGTCGCCAAACCCACCAACGCTAATGATTACAATAACCGGCGTCAGGATCAGGGCAAAAATCATCAGGCTGGCCTGTACGGTATCGGTCCAGCTCACCGCGAGGAAGCCGCCAATAAAGGTATAAAGGATGGTCGCCGCTGCACCTGCCCACAGAGCCGTTTCGTAGCTCATGCCAAAGGTGCTTTCAAACAGACGCGCGCCTGCCACAATGCCCGAAGCGCAATAAATGGTGAAGAACAGCAAAATAACCAGCGCGGAGATAATGCGCAAAATACGGCTTTTATCTTCAAAGCGCCCGGTGAAATAATCCGGCAGGGTTAAGGCGTTATTGTTGTATTCGGTATGCACACGCAACCGCCCGGCCACCAGCTTCCAGTTAATCCACGCGCCTAATGTCAGGCCAATAGCGATCCAGCTTTCGGAAATCCCGGAAAGAAACACTGCGCCCGGCAATCCCATTAACAGCCAGCCGCTCATATCCGACGCACCCGCCGATAATGCCGTTACAAACGGCCCAAGGCTGCGACCGCCCAGAATATAGTCGTCAAAGTTTTTCGTTGATCGCCAGGCGATAAACCCAATCAATATCATGCCAAAGATATAGACACAAAATGTCACCAACATCGGTGTGCTAATAGCCATCTAAAGTCTCCAAAAAATTATTATCGGCAATGTCGAAACTCGCCGTTATATCTGCCACCGGAACGGGGTAACAGAGTTTATGTTTACCAGGGCGACCGTATCCTGCCGGAAGCGTTGGTTATTCACAATCGATTTAACACATCATTTACATTAAATTTTAGTGCCCAGCGATACTATTTTTCATCAGGTTGCACTCCCTCACATTTTTTGCGGTTGCACCTTTCAAAAATGTTAACTGCCGCAGAGAAAAAGTCTGCGTTATTTTTTTATTCCCTGTCATATCGATTTCTTTTATTAACATTTCATTCATTTTTAAGCTTGCTACGCAAGTCACATTTAACATGGTTGCACAAAGTTGCAACATAATGGATATTTCACAATAACGTTAAGTTGCACCTTTCAGAACAACAGGAGTAATGGCATGGGAACCACCACCATGGGGGTTAAGCTGGACGACGCGACGCGCGAGCGTATTAAGTCAGCCGCGACACGTATCGATCGCACGCCACACTGGTTAATTAAGCAGGCGATTTTTTCTTATCTTGAACAGCTGGAGAACAGCGATACCCTGCCGGAGCTGCCTGCGCTGCTTTCTGGCGCTGCCAATGAGAGCGATGAAGCACCGACTCCGGCAGAGGAACCACACCAGCCATTCCTCGACTTTGCCGAGCAAATTTTGCCGCAGTCAGTTTCCCGTGCTGCCATCACCGCTGCCTATCGCCGCCCGGAAACCGAAGCGGTTTCTATGCTGCTGGAACAAGCTCGCCTGCCGCAGCCGATTGCGGAACAGGCGCACAAACTGGCATATCAACTGGCAGATAAACTGCGTAATCAAAAAAACGCCAGTGGTCGCGCAGGCATGGTTCAGGGATTATTGCAGGAGTTTTCACTGTCATCGCAGGAAGGCGTGGCGCTGATGTGTCTGGCGGAAGCGTTGCTACGTATTCCCGACAAAGCCACCCGTGATGCGTTAATTCGCGACAAAATCAGCAACGGTAACTGGCAGTCACACATTGGTCGTAGCCCGTCTTTGTTTGTTAATGCCGCCACCTGGGGGCTGCTGTTTACCGGCAAACTGGTTTCTACCCATAACGAAGCCAGCCTCTCCCGTTCGCTAAATCGCATTATCGGTAAGAGCGGTGAACCGCTGATCCGCAAAGGTGTGGATATGGCGATGCGCCTGATGGGCGAACAGTTTGTCACTGGCGAAACCATCGCGGAAGCATTAGCCAATGCCCGCAAGCTGGAAGAGAAAGGTTTCCGTTACTCTTACGATATGCTCGGCGAAGCCGCGCTGACCGCCGCAGATGCGCAGGCGTATATGGTGTCCTATCAGCAGGCGATTCACGCCATTGGCAAAGCATCCAACGGTCGTGGCATCTATGAAGGGCCAGGCATTTCAATCAAGCTGTCGGCGCTGCATCCGCGTTACAGCCGCGCCCAGTATGACCGGGTAATGGACGAGCTTTACCCGCGTCTGAAATCATTAACCCTACTGGCGCGTCAGTACGATATTGGTATCAACATTGACGCCGAAGAGGCAGATCGTCTGGAGATCTCCCTCGATCTGCTGGAAAAACTCTGTTTCGAGCCAGAGCTGGCAGGCTGGAACGGCATCGGTTTTGTTATTCAGGCTTATCAAAAACGCTGCCCGATGGTAATTGATTACCTGATTGATCTCGCCACCCGCAGCCGTCGCCGTCTGATGATTCGCCTGGTGAAAGGCGCGTACTGGGACAGCGAAATCAAGCGTGCGCAGATGGACGGTCTTGAAGGTTATCCGGTTTATACCCGCAAGGTGTATACCGACGTTTCTTATCTCGCCTGTGCGAAAAAGCTGCTGGCGGTGCCGAATTTAATCTACCCGCAGTTCGCGACGCACAACGCCCATACGCTGGCGGCAATTTATCAACTGGCGGGTCAAAACTACTATCCTGGTCAGTACGAGTTCCAGTGCCTGCACGGCATGGGCGAACCACTGTATGAGCAGGTCACCGGGAAAGTTGCCGACGGCAAACTTAACCGCCCGTGTCGTATTTATGCCCCTGTCGGCACACATGAAACGTTGCTGGCGTATCTGGTACGCCGCCTGCTGGAAAACGGTGCCAACACGTCGTTTGTTAACCGTATTGCCGATACCTCTTTGCCGCTGGATGAACTTGTTGCCGATCCGGTCACTGCTGTAGAAAAATTGGCGCAACAGGAAGGGCAAACAGGGCTACCGCATCCGAAAATTCCGCTGCCGCGCGATCTTTACGGTCAGGGGCGCGACAACTCGGCAGGGTTAGATCTCGCCAACGAACACCGTCTGGCATCGCTCTCCTCTGCCCTGCTCAACAGTGCGCTGCAAAAATGGCAGGCCTTGCCAATGCTGGAACAGCCGGTAGCTGCAGGTGAGATGTCACCCGTTATTAACCCTGCGGAACCGAAAGATATTGTGGGCTATGTGCGTGAAGCCACGCCGCGTGAAGTGGAACAGGCACTGGAAAATGCAGTTAATAATGCGCCAATCTGGTTTGCCACTCCTCCGGCTGAACGTGCGGCGATATTGCATCGCGCTGCCGTGCTGATGGAAAGCCAGATGCAGCAACTGATTGGTATTCTGGTGCGTGAAGCCGGGAAAACCTTCAGTAACGCCATTGCTGAAGTGCGCGAAGCTGTCGATTTTCTCCACTACTACGCCGGACAGGTGCGGGACGATTTCGCTAACGAAACTCATCGTCCACTAGGGCCAGTGGTGTGTATCAGCCCGTGGAACTTCCCGCTGGCGATTTTCACCGGGCAGATCGCCGCCGCACTGGCGGCAGGTAACAGCGTACTGGCAAAACCGGCAGAACAAACGCCGCTGATAGCCGCGCAAGGGATCGCCATTTTGCTGGAAGCCGGTGTACCGCCGGGCGTGGTGCAGTTGCTACCAGGACAGGGTGAAACCGTGGGCGCACAACTGACGGGTGATGATCGCGTGCGCGGGGTGATGTTTACCGGTTCAACCGAAGTCGCCACGTTACTGCAACGCAATATCGCCAGCCGCCTGGACGCTCAGGGTCGTCCTATTCCGCTTATTGCTGAAACCGGCGGTATGAACGCGATGATTGTCGATTCCTCCGCTCTGACTGAACAAGTTGTCATAGATGTGCTGGCCTCGGCGTTCGACAGTGCAGGTCAGCGTTGTTCGGCGCTGCGTGTGCTGTGCCTGCAAGATGAAATTGCCGACCACACGCTTAAAATGCTGCGCGGCGCAATGGCTGAGTGCCGGATGGGTAATCCGGGTCGCCTGACCACCGATATCGGGCCGGTAATTGATAGCGAAGCGAAAACCAATATTGAGCGTCATATTCAGACTATGCGCGGCAAAGGCCGTCCGGTGTTCCAGGCGGTGCGGGAAAACAACGAAGATGCCCGTGAATGGCAAAGCGGCACTTTTGTTGCTCCGACGCTTATCGAACTGGATGACTTTGCCGAATTGCAAAAAGAGGTCTTTGGTCCGGTGCTGCATGTGGTGCGCTACAACCGTAATCAATTGCCGGAGCTGATCGAGCAGATTAACGCTTCCGGTTATGGTCTGACGCTCGGTGTCCATACGCGTATTGATGAAACCATTGCCCAGGTCACTGGCTCGGCGCATGTCGGTAACCTGTATGTTAACCGTAATATGGTTGGCGCAGTGGTTGGTGTGCAGCCGTTCGGCGGCGAAGGGTTGTCCGGTACAGGTCCGAAAGCAGGCGGTCCGCTTTATCTCTACCGTCTGCTGGCGAATCGCCCGGAAAGCGCGCTGGCGGTGACGCTCGCGCGTCAGGATGCAGAGTATCCGGTCGATGCCCAACTGAAAGCAGCATTAATTCAGCCACTGAATGCACTACGGGAATGGGCAGCAAACCGAACAGAATTGCAGACGTTATGTGCGCAATATGGTGAGCTGGCGCAAGCAGGAACACAGCGATTGCTGCCAGGGCCGACGGGTGAACGCAACACCTGGACGCTTCTGCCGCGTGAGCGCGTGTTATGTATTGCGGATGATGAACAGGATGCATTAACTCAGCTTGCCGCCGTGTTGGCCGTTGGCAGCCGGGTGCTGTGGACGGATGACACACTGCATCGTCAATTAGTGAAGGCATTGCCATCGGCAGTCAGCGAACGTATTCAACTGGCTAAAGCGGAAAATATTACCGTTCAACCGTTTGATGCGGTGATCTTCCACGGTGATTCGGATCAGCTTCGTGCACTGTGTGAAGCGGTTGCCGCGCGTGACGGTGCGATTGTTTCGGTGCAGGGTTTTGCCCGTGGCGAAAGCAATATCCTGCTGGAACGGCTGTATATCGAACGTTCGCTGAGTGTAAATACCGCTGCCGCTGGCGGTAACGCCAGTTTAATGACGATCGGTTAAGTGCTTGCCGGAGGATGTTGCAACTTCCTCCGGCATCATTAGCGTGGTCGAATCCCTTCAATAATAATCCGCTGCACGTTTTCAACCGTTTGATTGAAAAACACCTCATCGCGCAACGTCGCGCCTGTCACCGCCTCCACCTGGGGAGCGAAATCGGCGTAATGTTGGGTGGAAGCCCAAATCATAAAAATCAGATGCTGCGGATCAATCGGCGCGAGTTTGCCGCTTTTGACCCAACCGGCAATCAGCGCCGATTTCTCATCAATTAACGCCTTCAAATCCCCCGTCAGCTCATCCATTAACAGCGGCGCACCTGCCAGCATCTCCATACAGAACAGGCGCGAAGCCTGCGGATAATCACGGGAGACTTCCAGCTTCAGACGGATGTACTCTTTGATCGCCGCCAGCGGGGAAAAATCTTCACGAAACGCTTTTAACGGTGCCAGCCAGATATCGAGAATTTGCCGCAGCACGGCAATATACAGCGCCTCTTTCGACGGGAAGTAATACAGCAGATTGGTTTTTGACACGCCCGCCAACTCTGCGATCTGCTCCAGCCTTGTGCCGTGAAAACCGAATTGTGAAAAAGTGTCCAGTGCCGCACCAAGAATCGCTTTTTTCTTCGCGCTCACTGCGCGCGAACGTTTACCCGTTGTTTTCACTGCGCCTTGCGTCATGCACTCACCCCTCTTGTAGACTGGCAACAGGATAGCAAAATCAGCACGATGCCTCGACCATCAACATTCACGGTACAAATGAATAATGGTGAAATGAGCGAGAAAGGTATTAACACAAGGATATTAAGAAGAGTACCAGAACGAAAAACCGCCGGAATTACCGGCGGCAGTGGCGTAATGACGTGCGTCAGACAAAACGCATTGGTCATGGAGTAGCCCGGCTAGTTGTTGCTTTTGCCGTGACTGCTTTTGCCCCCTTTTTTTCCTGCTTCAGATGCGCGCTGCGGGTCATTTTTGAAATTCCCCCCGCTGTGCTGTCCACCTTTTTTACCTGCTTCTGATGCTCTTTCGCGGTCTTCTGCAAAATTGCCGGAACCGCCTCGATGGTTTGCCATTACTGACCTCCGTCATCATAGTGCCCAGGATTAACGCGGCGTATGGCGGGTGCCATATTTTCGCTACGTGGGACTAAGCTTAGTGAACTGACGCGGGTAAGCCTGCGTTTGGTAATATCCTGCAACAGCTTCTTAGCGAGAATAGATATCATTTCCGGTAATCAGCCATAAGCCGCTCTTATGATTAAAAAAACGCTATGGGATAAAAATGTATCATTTTGCGACAAAATTACATGCTTGTGAAAATTGTTATAAATCAAATAAGTGGTTGTGAAATTTGCACTCTGAATAGGACGTCTTATCTTTAAATGAGTGGTAGCGAATCGCTACGGAATAGAGATAACACGAGGAGTGGTTAGAAATGGCTAAAGTTCTGGTGCTTTATTATTCCATGTACGGACATATCGAAACGATGGCACGAGCTGTCGCCGAAGGCGCAAGCAAAGTCGATGGCGCAGAAGTTGTCGTTAAGCGTGTACCGGAAACCATGCAGCCGCAATTATTCGAAAAAGCAGGCGGTAAAACGCAAACTGCGCCCGTTGCAACCCCGCAAGAACTGGCCGATTACGACGCGATTATTTTTGGTACACCAACCCGTTTTGGCAATATGTCAGGCCAGATGCGTACTTTCCTGGATCAGACTGGCGGCCTGTGGGCTTCCGGCGCTCTGTACGGCAAACTGGCAAGCGTCTTTAGTTCGACCGGCACCGGCGGCGGTCAGGAACAGACTATCACTTCAACCTGGACGACCCTTGCACATCACGGCATGGTGATTGTCCCTATTGGCTACGCAGCGCAAGAGTTATTTGACGTCTCGCAGGTTCGCGGCGGAACGCCTTATGGCGCGACCACCATTGCAGGCGGTGACGGTTCGCGCCAGCCCAGTCAGGAAGAGTTGTCTATCGCACGTTACCAGGGGGAATATGTTGCTGGTCTGGCAGTCAAACTTAATGGCTAATCTTCAACAGGAGGATACACATGCCAACTCAAGAAGCGAAAGCTCATCACGTGGGTGAATGGGCATCTCTGCGCAACACGTCACCGGAAATAGCCGAGGCCATTTTTGAAGTCGCCGGGTACGATGAGAAAATGGCGGAAAAAATTTGGGAAGAAGGTAGCGACGAAGTGTTAGTCAAAGCCTTTGCCAAAACCGATAAAGATTCGCTTTTTTGGGGCGAACAGACCATCGAACGTAAAAACGTTTAACCAGTGACTCCCCCGCAGCTGACGGGGGAGTTTTCTGTTATTTCACCGCTTCATTCAACACGCTATCAAACTTATCCATCGGACAAAAACCATTAGCATCTATCGGGCAACCGCTTAATTCCAGCGTCACCCGCTGAGCCGGAGCCTGCAACGTTAACGCATCGGCATTACGTAACTGTTCCGCGCTCTGGTATACATACTCGATTTTCATCAAATTACGATTGGCTTTGCTGTCATGCCAACGCTGGAAAACGATTTTGCCGCCAATTGGCGTGCGTTCGTTCTGGTCATGCAACTGATAGGGTTTAAAATCCAGCGCGGTGAGCAGCGAGGCAATATTAGAGTCATGCCCTACCAACACAGTGATTTTCGGTGCGCTGGCGCGATCGGTGACCAGGGCTTTGTCGATATAACTAACCAGCGGTCTCGCAACATTGCGCGCTACTTCCGGTGAGGTAAACAGGCTGTCCTGGTAGCCGTTTTTCAGCTTCGACAACACCTTCCACTGTTGGTCAGATTTAATTTCCCCCCACGCCACCTGATCCATCGGGAAACCTTCGTAGTATTGCAACGTAAACGCATCTACCAGCGAGTTGCCGACTTTCAATGGCCCGGAAACGCCCGGCTCTTGTTGATACTTCGCACTGAAAGTATTTTTGCCATCCACCAGCGAACATTGCTGCTTCTCTTTACAGGCTGGAGAGTCTTTATAGTTAACGATTTTTTCCAGTAGCTGATAGCTGTCCGTCAGTTGTAGTTTGCTGAACTCTTTCTCCATTGCCGCCACCGCCTGCTCACTGAATGCGGCGGAATCATCGGTGATTACTGGGTTAAAAGTTGGGTCCATGGTGCCCATTTTTTCCTGGTGATGAACAGGAATATCACATCCAGGGAATGCGCCGGTAATAAAGAACTGCGCGGTAGCGACGGTACGTTGCAGGCTGTTCGCGTAGGCATAAACGGTGTCCGGCGGCGGGCATTCACCCGACTTTACCATCCCCTGCTCTGCCAGCCATTCACGCATGTAATGCCCCATATACACTTCCAGCACGCCACCTTTAGTGGTGAGCTGCCCGCCGGGAACATCCCATTCTGGCCATTTATTCGGCGTCGACTGCTCAAGCACGCTGCCATTATTTGCCAGCGGTGCACGTAAGTTATGGCGACTCATCATCAGCACTTGCTGTAGCTGATAGCCTTCCGGTACAGCCTGTGCCTGAGCATTTGAAGAAAGCAAAGCCATCCCTGCCACGGCTGCGGCGATTAGCGTTTTTTTCATTCCTCACACCTCTTTTGTTATCAATGATTAAAGAGTGTGACAGAAATATGACTTTTTTCCGGGAACAGGTTCGCAAATTAGCAGATAACGAGGCGGGAAACTTGCAGAGCACCAGGCGATAGCGGACAGTCGCTGCGCTATCGCCTGGTTTGTATCGTTAAACTAATACCTGAAACAGCACGGCAAAAAGAATGATATTAGCAATGACAATGGTCCAACCGTTATAAAGCATATATTTCAGATGGGTTGATTGTGCCAGCCCCATTTGACCAAACATATCCGATGAAGGGAAAGGCCCAAACCAGTCCACTTGCGATGAGGCTAACAATACCGCCGTTGTCCCCTGTGGCGGCACTCCCGCAGCCATCAACATTGGACCAAATATTTTGTGCGTAAAGGTCATCTGAGCAACAGCGGCGCCTGGCACATGACCGATAATGTTAAAAGCAAAAATACAGAAGCAAAGCCATGCCGGTGATATCCCGGTTAACAGTGGTTGGGTGTATTCGAGCAACCCCTGATACGCCTGCAGGCTATCCATAAGTTCGAGAATCGGGTTATACAGCCAGTAGAGCAGAAACATCCACACCAGTCTGCCACACCCCTTATACAGCGCCTGCAGTATCCCGGCAGGGCTTAATCCTCCCACTAGTCCGGTGATCAAAGCCACCAGTAACATCACGATAATGGCAAAACTAAAACCTGCTTTTATCACTACACCGATAACCGCCATAACAATAATGGTTGCGGCAAATGCCAGCGCACTGAGCTTGCGACGGCGAACGCGGGCGGGTTCCTCTTCTTCCTGAGTTTTCTCAGAGAGATCCACTTCGTAGTGTAATTTTCCTTCCGTCATCTTCTGAATTCGCCCGGCCATGATCCAGCCAGCGAATAACGTCACGGCGCTCATTGGTAATCCAACGTACATCAGGTATTGCGGATAAGTCAGGCCGCCGAGTTGTAAAATCGTCACGGTACTGGGGGTAAATGGCCCGGTAAACAATCCCACGGACCCCGCCGTCATCATCAGTGCAGCCACCGTAGGCGGTGTCAGCCGTACTGCCGCCGCCACAGGAATAATCACCGCGACAATAATGGCATTACCGCCTGCCATAGTGCCCAGCGCGCCACAGATGAGAATGGAAGAGACAACGATGCCAAATTTGACCCGCGTCTGGCTGGAAAGCCCGATACGATGTACCACAAATTTGACCAGTTCAACGGCGGCTCCGGTACGTGTTGCCACTTCACCAACACCGGCACCAAGCATAATGATCAGACCTACAGTGGCGATAAACGATCCCGTCGATTTTGCCAGCATGGTGCCCATTTCTGGTAAGCCGGTGGAGGTCATTATCATCGCAATAATAATCGATGAAATAACTGCCAGAACAATATCGACGCCTATCAACGAGAGCACCGCTAACGCTACCAGCGGTGTAAAACCAAGCAGTCCGAGTTCATTACCTGGACGCCCCTGACACCAGAACGCTGTCAGTAAAAAAACAACCAACAGCAAGCCAATAATGACATTCTTTTTGGTGATATTTTGTCTGGTTAGCGAACCACCAGCGAGCATTGAGTCACTCATATAACTCCTTAACCCCATCGAATCGACTTTCAATATCAGCCGATGTATTTGGACAGCTCAGAAAATATCCCCCCTCGTTATTATTGTTAGCAAAATGCACTGAGGGTTTGTCCGGGTACTACAGGTATTATTCTGAGTTCGTAATTAACCCCTTTAGGTGGGCAAATAACGCATTGTTACCAGAACAGGCGTTACAGATTAAATTTATGTTAACTTGGTGTTACCATGAAATGACTTTTTATCTATCGTCTATAACTCTGGGTTAACTCTTAATGAAACTGCGCCACCTGGAAATCTTCTATGCCGTGATGACATGCGGGACACTTTCCCGGGCTGCGGAATCGCTGAATATTTCCCAGCCGGCCGCCAGTAAAGCGTTAAAAAACGCTGAACAAAAACTCGGTTTTCAGCTCTTTCAGCGAGTTCGTGGCAAGCTTCTTCCAACCAGCGAAGCGATCACACTTTTTGAAAAAGCGCAGTCGATTTATCACGAACTCGATAACCTGCGACTGCTGGCCGATAACCTGACGCGAGATCCGCGAGCCAAAATAGCCCTGGGATGCCTGCCAAGTCTGGGGTTAAGTCTGGTGCCAGAAATAGTCACCGCGTTTTACCAGCAGAATGCGAATCTGGTAATGACACTGACGACAGAGCACACCGAAACGTTGGTTAAAAAGCTTGATCTGCGTGAGATTGATCTGGCTCTGACGCTACAGCCGATTCAACAGGGGGAGATTATGACGACGCTGATAGCCGAAGTTCCGCTGGTTTATATCGACCGGGACTATCGACAGGGCGCGGTAGAAATAGACAAGATTGACCAACAACGCTGGATTTCTCCCGGCCCCTATTCCCTTTCCGATGCAATAGCCAAACGGCGTGATTTTTTGACGACGCGCCTGAATGTCCAGACATATTACATGGCGACTGAATTTGTAAAACGAGGAATGGGATGCAGTATTACCGATATTTTCTCTGCCCGTCATAACCTCCCGGCAGAGACAATTCACTCCATCGAACCACCAATAAAAATTGATCTTTGCTTACTACGCCGTGCCGATGTTTCGCTTAGCCCTATTACACAAAAATTTGTCGATTTCCTCTGTCAGCAATTACGTCAGCAACTGCGAGCCATTAACCTTGAGTTATACCCTGAAAATAAAAAGTCAATTGCTCCTCAGGCCTAAATGTTTTGACATACCCCCAACGCATTTATTAGCGGTGGATATCTCAGGTGATGAAAAAACGCATTGTAGTTATTGGCGGCGGGGTAATTGGTCTGGCGACAGCATGGGTTCTGGTAAAACAGGGCCATCAAGTGCAATTGTTAGAACGTAACAGTCAGGCAGGCGTCGCCACCAGTTTCGCTAATGGCGGGCAACTCAGCTATCGCTACGTAGCCCCTCTGGCGGATAAAGGCGTACCGATGCAGGGGCTTAAGTGGATGGGGAAAAGTGACTCCCCTCTGAATATGCGTTTGCGCATGTCATTTAGCCAGTGGCGCTGGTTGCTGGCGTTTTTAATGTCCTGTAATAGCCGGACAAATAAACTCAATGGCGACCATATTTTACGCTTATCACTGTTAAGTCGTCAGGTCATGGAAGAGTGGCTGCTGGAGGATAATCTTGATGATTTTCACTGGCGCCGTTCTGGCAAACTGATTATTCATCGCCGCCAGCAAGATTTAGCCAAAGCAGCAAAAGGCATTGATCCGCAATTTCAACAGGCTTTATCACGCGAAGAGTGTGTTCATCTTGAACCAGCACTAAAACATATTGGTCATTCCCTGTGCGGTGGTATTTACTCCCCCGGCGATGAAACGGCGGATTGCTATAAGTTCTGTCAGGCATTACTTGCCAAACTTAATGCCAGTGCGAATTTTTCGCTACAGACCGATTGCGAAGTTTTGCAGTTGAATAAAAAAGGTGAGCGCATTGAGTCTATTACCACCCGCACTGGAACGCTGGTTGCGGATGATTATGTCGTTGCCGCCGGTAATGGCAGCACGCATTTGCTTGCCGGAACAGGGACTCACGTTCCGCTCTGCGGTCTGAAAGGTTACAGTCTGACGCTCCCCTTCCCACAAAAAATGGGGATCGCACCACAAATCAGTGTCACCGACTATGGTCATAAAATTGTCTATGCCCGGCTCGGTGACCGGTTGCGCATCGCCGCCATGGTCGATATTGGCTATGACGGTACTGAACTGCGCTCTGAACGCATTGGCGCCTTAAAACAGATCGTAGCTGCCAGTTTTCCGCAACTGCAAGGTATCGATGAGGCCGAATTATGGACGGGTATGCGTCCATCCACCCCTGCGGGTCCGCCACTATTAGGACGGGCGAAGTATCAAAATCTATGGATGAATCTTGGTCAGGGCAGTCTGGGCTTTACGCTGGCGGCGGGTAGTGCCGTGGTGTTAGGCGCTCTGCTGTCGGGCGAAGATCCTGCAATTTCACTTGATGGACTGACATGGAGCCAATCAGCTTGAATATCAAACGTAATAACCCACAACCGCGTCTTGCCGCCAGTGTGGAATATGGCAATCTTGTTTTTCTCTCCGGTCAGACACCGAAGAGCAATACTCCGTCCATCGCGCAACAAACGCGCGAAGTGCTGGAGAAAATCGACGCATTACTTGCTGAAGCTGGCAGTGATAAATTTCATCTCTTGTCCGCTCAGATATGGTTAAAAGATATCAGCCGCGATTTTGCAGAGTTCAACGACGTATGGGTTAGCTGGATACCAGAAGGATATAGCCCGGCACGTGCTGCCGTTCAAGCGGAGATGGCCCGCCCGGAGATTCTGGTTGAAGTGATGGTCACTGCGGTAAAAGCGGGATAAGCCCCCATTTTCTGCCCCCTGGCAAGGTCGTCATGGGGCATCCCTGAAGGTTAAATGTCCCCTCTTTTACCTGCCAACATTCAGGCTGAAAATATCATTTTTAGTTATGTTGTTGTCTCTGGCCTACGATTTTTTCTGATTTCCCCTACACTTAACACTGATACCTTGTCAGGGGTTTCCCTTTGTCTGTATTGATTTACGCGAGATAACGCTATGGAATTAAAGGATTATTACGCCATCATGGGCGTGAAACCGACGGACGATCTCAAGACAATCAAGACCGCCTATCGTCGACTGGCCCGCAAATACCATCCTGATGTCAGCAAAGAACCGGATGCCGAAGCCCGCTTCAAAGAGGTCGCTGAAGCCTGGGAAGTGTTAAGTGATGAACAACGTCGCGCTGAGTATGATCAGATGTGGCAACATCGCAACGATCCGCAATTTAACCGCCAGTTCCATCATGGCGACGGTCAGAGTTTTAACGCCGAAGATTTTGACGATATCTTCTCGTCAATTTTCGGTCAACATGCCCGCCAGAGTCGCCAGCGCCCCGCCACACGCGGCCACGATATTGAAATTGAAGTGGCGGTATTCCTTGAAGAAACGCTTACTGAGCATAAGCGTACCATCAGCTATAACCTGCCGGTTTATAACGCCTTTGGCATGATCGAGCAGGAAATCCCCAAAACGCTAAATGTGAAGATCCCGGCGGGCGTCGGCAATGGTCAACGCATCCGCCTGAAAGGCCAGGGGACGCCGGGAGAAAACGGTGGTCCAAATGGCGACCTGTGGCTGGTGATTCATATTGCGCCGCATCCATTGTTTGATATTGTCGGTCAGGATCTGGAAATTGTGGTGCCGGTTAGCCCGTGGGAAGCGGCACTGGGTACAAAAGTCACTGTACCAACACTGAAAGAAAGCATTTTGCTGACTATCCCGCCAGGCAGTCAGGCCGGGCAACGATTACGCGTTAAAGGCAAAGGTCTGGTGAGCAAAAAACAGACCGGCGACCTGTATGCAGTGCTGAAAATCGTCATGCCACCGAAACCGGATGAGAACACTACCGCGCTGTGGCAACAACTGGCAGACGCCCAGTCGTCTTTTGATCCACGTAAAGATTGGGGGAAAGCATGATGGCTAATGTTACGGTGACTTTTACCATTACCGAATTTTGCCTGCATACCGGCATCTCTGAAGAGGAGTTGAATGAAATTGTCGGTTTGGGGGTGGTTGAACCGCGTGAGATCCAGGAAACAACCTGGGTATTTGACGACCATGCCGCCATCGTGGTGCAACGCGCAGTACGCCTGCGTCATGAACTGGCTCTGGACTGGCCTGGGATCGCGGTGGCGCTGACGTTAATGGATGATATTGCGCACCTGAAGCAGGAAAACCGCCTGCTGCGCCAGCGGCTTTCCCGGTTTGTAGCTCATCCGTGAGTTTGTTGCCTGATGCGACGCTTAACGCGTCGTATCAGGCTTACAAATCGGCATTATCTCTATTGATTATCGCAAGCAACAACTGGCTTAGTGCCGCGTAAAAACCAAAGCTATCATACTGACGGCAACGCGCAGCAAACTCAGGTAACCATTGCCACAGTGCCGTTAGCGTTTTTTGCCGCAAACAGTCGATTCTTCGCGCAGGAACAGTCCCCTCTCCCAGTGAAAAATGCAGATGACTTAACAACTCTAGATAGATCGCCAGATGATCTGACGGTTCGTTGAAATTGCCACTGGTTTCCATCCCCGCCTCAACTAACAAGCGTTTAATCTCTTGCTCGTCCTGTTTGTAGGCCGATGCATAAGGCAGCGCCGCTTGTTTGTCAGTCATCAGAAACAGTCCGCAAAAGTCAGCGGCGAGTTCCAGACGGGCGTCGTCACGAACCGTCAATGCGGCGATTTTAGCTTCCAGTTCGTTCACCGCCGCAGCTAACGGCGGTTCGCTTTTCAGCAACGAAAACCATTCAGCCATCTGCGCACTGGCGATTTGCGTCAGTTGTTCATCGTCCAGTTCACGGGAGAACAACTGCGCCAGCCAGGCGTAAACACAGGCCGTCTGCTCCGCCGTTAGTGAAGTCATGATTTCACCTGCGACGCGGGAACATATTCGCACTGCGCCACCATCTCCACGGGGCCGTTAAACGCCGTCACCTGCTCCACTGTTCCGTTGTACTTCTCAATTTCCACCAGCGTAGTGTGCGCACTGGTCGCCTGCGCCAGCTGCGAAGTACCGATGTCGATGGTCAACACGTTGGGGTTACCGTATTTGCACAGCGCACCAGGCTCGCCACCTTTATCTGGATCGTACCATGCCCCTTCGTGAATTCGCGCCACGCCGGGTGCATAGCGGTCAGAAACTACTGCTCCTGCCAACACCTGACCGCGAGCGTTAAACACGCGTACCACATCACCGTTACGAATACCGCGCGCGCTGGCATCCTGCGGGTTAATGAACACTGGCTCTTTACCCGCTACCGTATATTGCTGACGCAGCGTTTCCGACTCACATAACTGCGAGTGAAGTCGGAAATCCGGATGCACAGATTGCAGATGCAACGGATACTTTTGCGAGCCAGGCCCACCGTGGGAGCGTTCGATTTTCTCAAACCACATCGGATGCCCCTGACAATCGTCGTAGTTCATATCGGCGATGGTTTTCGAGTAGATCTCAATCAGGCCACTCGGCGTGCCCAGCGGTTCGAGATCCGGATCTTCGCGGAATGCCTGGTGGCGAACAAACATCTGCGGATGGTCAAACTCGACGTACTCTTTGTTATTCCAGAATTCATCAAACGCTGGCAGATGAACGCCGCGTCCTTTGCCTTGTTGTACACCTTCCTGCCAGATGCGTTTCAGCCAGCCCATTTCGTCCAGCCCTTCGGTAAAGGCTTCTTCGCGATTAAAGCGGCGGCACAGCTCGCGGAAAATATCAAAGTCGTTGCGCGCCTCGAACTGCGGCGGCACGACCTGTTTCATGGCGATAATGCCACGGTTGGAGTGGTTGCCGTACTGGTCGAGATCGTTACGCTCAAACTGCGTGGTCGCAGGCAGCACGATATCGGCAAAGCGGCAGGTTGAGGTCCACTGGTTATCTATGGCGATAACCGTTTCCAGCTTGCGCCAGCCTTCAATAATACGGTTGATCTGCTGATGGCGATGGAACGGGTTAGTTCCGGCAAAAATACACATTTTCAGCGGCGGCAGTTTTACCGATTTACCGTTCCAGTTGATCACTTTCCCCGGTTCGAGGATCGCATCGACAAAACGGGCAATCGGAATGGTGCTGCTGTAGCCTTTGTAGTCGCTGTTGTCGTGGACAGGCGGAATCGACGTAGAGCCAGAGAAACCACTCAGAATAACGCCTTTACGCCCCGGCGTGCCTGCACCGTTATAGTGCCAGCCAAAACCAAAGCCACCGCCTGGCAGGCCAATTTGCCCCAGCATCGCCGCCAGAACGACAATCATCCACGCCCACTGTTCACCGTGCTGCATACGCTGCACGCACCAGCCAGCAATAATTTGCGTTCTGTTCGCCGCCATCTGCCGCGCCAGCCCACGAATGGTTTCGGCATCAATGCCGGTCAGTTTTTCAGCCCATGCGGCATCTTTCGGCTGACCGTCTTTCTCACCCAGCAGATACGGCAGGAACTGCTCAAAACCCACACAGTAGTTAGCGAGGAAATTTTTGTCGTACAGGTTTTCGCTGTATAACGTATGCGCCAGCGCCAGTTGCAGCGGCACGTCAGTTTGCGGGTTAACCGCAATGTGTTTTACATGCTCGCGCCCCAGATACTCGTGAGTTGACGTCACAACCGGATCGATGCTGATGACCTCAATTTCACCTGCGGCAACTTTCTCTTTTAGCTGCTCGTAATATTCATAAACATCGTGATCCGGGCACCACCAGTTCGCTTGCTGGTTTTTCAGCAAATCGGAACCCCACAGCACAATGGTTTTGCTGTTTTGCAATACCAGCGGCCAGGAGGTCTGCTGTTCATACACTTCCATTGAGCCAACCACGCGCGGCAGGATCACCTGCGCAGCACCGGTAGAGTAATCTCCGCCCGTACCAACGCTATTACCATGCAAGGCAATAGCTTTCGCCAGCATCCCCGAAGCGTTATGGAACATCCCCGTCGATTGCCAACCACTGGCGGTCAGCAAGGCACTCGGCCCGTGAGTTTTCTGCACGCGTTCCAGTTCTTCATAGAATATGTCGAGGGCTTCATCCCAGCCCACGCGCACAAAACGGTTATCGCCGCGCTGGGAGGTATCGCTCAGATGGCGCTTACGCAGCCAGTCCACGCGTACCATCGGGTAACGAATACGCGCCGCGTTGTGTACGTGATCCGGCAACCCGGCGATCATTTTCGACGGATATTTATCCAGTTCGAACGGTTTTGCCGCCACAAAGCGACCATCCTTCACCGTCGCGCGGATAGCTCCCCAGTGCGATCCAGTCAGAATGCCCTCTTTTGAGGTGACAGCCTCAGTCGCCGCTTGCGCCGCATTCGCACGGCGCGGCGTTAACAGTGACGGCCCCAGCATCCCGGCGACAGTTAAGCCGCCGAGTTGTGCCAGAAAACGTCGACGTGATGCCTGAAAGAGATCGTTATTGTTCATTATTTTTCTTCCTTCTTATCGCCGTGAGCCTTACCTGCGGTGTCAGACGCATTCATTTGCAGATATTTCAGCAAGGTGCGTTCTTCACGTTTATCGAGACTGGTAAAGCCAATCATGCCGTTGAGCGTGCCGATCCAACCGTTAGCGTCAAAGTGGGCGATTTCCGGTGCGCCGTGGCACTGGTTACAAGTGCCGTTGTACAACGAATCCGCATAAGCCCAGATCGGTTTGATATCGTTTACCATGTCGCCTTTTTTCATCCACGCGGTGGCCTGCAACTTGCTCCACTCGGTATTGGTGTCGGCTACGGTGGTTTTCTCCAGCGTTTTCACCTGCTGCTGCACATCACCACGAATCGAGGCAACAAAGATGCGTTTACCTGGGAACTGGGTGAGTACACGCTGACGTCCGGCACTTTCTGTCCAGCCGGTGATTTCAATTTGTAGCCAGTCGCCGTCACGTTTAAGAACTTTCACTGCCGAAGCAGGCAGCAGAGAACCAGACGCTTCTTTATCGCCTTTCGCCGCATAAATCGGCTTGATATCAATGGAGTACAGCGTGTCGCCACTGTCATTAGCACTGGCGCGCAACTCATCGAACTGCTTACGGAAGCCGCTACTCATATCCGGTAACTGGTGGGCAATACCTTTATGACAGTCGATGCAGGATTGATTATCTTTCGCTGCCACCTTCATCTGACGTGCCGCTTCCGGATGCTGCTTTGCATGATCCATCGCGTCGTAGTTATGGCAGGAGCGGCAGGTTGCCGAGTTGTTTTCTTTCATTCGCGCCCATTCACGCTCGGCAAGTTCCGCGCGTTTGGCTTCGAATTTTTCAGGTGTATCAATGGAGTGGGCAATAAAGGTCTGGTAGATGTCGTTGCTCGCTTCCAGTTTACGCTTCACCATGCCTGGAATATCCGGCGGGATATGGCAGTCATGGCATTCAGCTCGCACGCCGGAGGCGTTCTGGAAATGCACCGACTGTTTATATTCTTCATACACTGGTTGCATACTGTGGCAACTGACACAAAATTCGGTTGTGCTGGTGACTTTGATCCCAACGTGTGGCAACACAATCAGCGCAATGCCAATCACAATCCCAATAGCGACCAGCGCCAGTACCGACCAACGAGCACTGGGTCGGCGTAGCGCGTTCCAGAGTTTACGCATAATAGCCCCTGTAAAATTATGGTTTAGTGAAGCGATCTTAATGAGCAAATATGAACAGCGGCACTGGTCAGGATGAACGGCTTACGGCAGAATATGAACAGATATGAACAGAATGAGTAAAACCCTCTGATGCCACATCATATTGTTATTGTTGAAGATGAGCCAGTTACCCAGGCGCGATTACAAACCTACTTCACTCAGGAGGGGTATACCGTTTCCGTTACGGCGAGCGGTGCCGGGCTGCGGGAAATTATGCAGAATCAGGCAGTGGATTTAATTCTGCTGGATATCAATTTGCCCGATGAAAATGGCCTGATGTTAACCCGCGCCCTGCGGGAACGCTCAACGGTGGGGATTATTCTGGTTACCGGACGCAGCGATCGGATTGACCGCATTGTCGGACTAGAAATGGGCGCAGACGATTACGTCACCAAACCGCTGGAACTGCGCGAACTGGTGGTGCGGGTGAAAAATCTGCTCTGGCGCATCGACCTCGCGCGACAGGCTCAACCGCTCACTCAGGACAACTGCTATCGCTTTGCGGGTTATTGCCTGAATGTGTCGCGCCATACGCTGGAGCTGGATGGCGAGCCGATTAAACTGACCCGCGCAGAGTATGAAATGCTGGTAGCGTTTGTGACTAATCCAGGCGAAATTCTCAGCCGTGAACGTCTGCTGCGTATGCTCTCTGCGCGTCGGGTGGAAAACCCTGACCTGCGCACCGTCGATGTGTTAATTCGTCGTTTACGCCATAAACTCAGCGCGGATTTACTGGTGACGCAACATGGCGAAGGTTATTTCTTAGCCGCTGATGTGTGCTGATAAAAATAGACCGGACGAAATCCCCCTGGCGACAGCGAGCGGCGGATATGTTCACGGTCAGCATTTTTCGGCGTCAGAACTAAAATCGGTGGGCTGACATTATCAGACACCGATTGTCCCTGTAATTGCCTGATAGCCTGCTCGACCGCCAGTTCCCCCTGCCAGACCATTTGATCGCTGGCAGCCATAATCACTCTTCCCCGCTTCAGCCCGCGATACACCTGATGTGAAAGATAAAACGACACCACGGTAAGCGGCGTTTTCAGGTTGCGCCCTTCGCCCATTGCCGCCTCTGCCGCAATGGCCGTTCCGGCAACGACGTCGATTTCTGGATGGAGCTCCAGCATCTCCTGCAACAGGTTGCGCTGGATTTCAATATCGTTGTCACCTAGCGCAATATCAACAATACGTACCGGACTTCCGGTAATGGCTGTGCGGAATCCCTCGACCATCTCCTTACTGCCCCCTGCGTTATCGGGGCCAGGCATCAACAGTACGTTCAGTGGTTTTCCGTGGCTCCATTGCACCAGATATCGCCCTGGCTGATAACCCATCTGAAACCAGGGCACGCCAACGCGGCTTTTTATCTGTGAGCCGTCAATGGCATTCACCAGTTCGATCACTGGCAGACTTGCTACCAGCTTTTGCAGATCGGGAAATGACGTTGTACTGCTGCCGAGCAAAATTGCCTCTGCGCCCCATTGTTTACACTGGTCGATTTGCGCCTGCTGGGTAGCTAACTGACTGTAACCGCCTGCCTCCAGCACTTTTAAATCCACACCGTAGCGGCGAGCGGCCTCCTGCATTCCATAGTTCAACGATAACCAGTATGAATCTTTCAGGCTGGGGTAAAGCGCACACAGTTTCCATGCGCGTTTGGCTTTAAGCGGCATAGAGGCTTGCACCATGAAATGCTGCGCATCATGCCAGCGCAACAGGTTATCAGCCGAAAATGCCGACAACATGAAAAGAGAAAGAAGTAAAAATAGCAGTACGCGCATGATAGCCTCATCAATAATAAGGCTTTATGCTAGATGCATTCCGCTTTGCGACTCAACTTTTTTCACCTTAGTGCACCGGCCGTGAATTTAACCCTGACCCGAAGACTCTGGATGGGCTTTGCCCTGATGGCACTGTTAACCCTGACCAGTACCCTGGTGGGATGGTACAACCTGCGTTTTGTCAGCGAGGTGGAAAAAGCCAATACTCAGGCATTGATTCCTACCATGAATATGGCGCGCCAGTTGAGCGAAGCCAGCGCCGGGGAACTTTTCGCCGCGCAGAACCTGACCAGTGCCGATAACGAAAAGATGTGGCAGGCTCAGGGGCGAATGCTCACCGCACAAAGCCTGAAGATTAACGCATTGCTGCAAGCGTTACGGGAACAAGGTTTTGACACCTCCGCGATTGAACAACAGGAGCAGGAGATCTCCCGTTCGTTACGTCAACAAGGGGAGCTGGTGGGGCAGCGTTTGCAACTGCACCAGCAACAACAGCAACTCAGTCAGCAGATAGTCGCCGCCGCCGATGAAATCGCACGCCTGGCGCAAGGTCAGGCGAATAACGCTGCAACCTCCGCCGGAGCTACCCAGGTCGGGATTTACGATTTGATCGAACAACATCAGCGTCAGGCCGCAGAAAGCGCACTCGACAGGCTGATTGATATCGATCTTGAGTATGTTAACCAGATGAATGAACTGCGCCTTAGCGCCCTGCGGGTACAGCAAATGGTGATGAATCTGGGGCTGGAGCAGATCCAGAAAAATTCGTCAATGCTGGAAAATCAGCTCAATAATGCAGTGAAAATTCTGCAACGTCGGCAAATACGTGTTGAAGATCCGGGGGTTCGTGCGCAGGTCGCAACTACGTTATCTACCGTTCGCCGTTATAGCGATTTACTGGTGCTTTATCAGCAGGACAATGAAATCAGCAATCGCCTGCAAACTCTCACCCAAAATAACATCGCCCAGTTCGCGCAGTTTAGTAGCGAAGTCAGTCAGCTGGTCGACACCATTGAGCTGCGTAATCAGCACGGACTGGCGCATCTGGAAAAAGCCAGTACACGCGGGCAATACAGCCTGTTATTGCTGGGAATAGTTTCACTTTGCGCACTGATTCTGATCCTCTGGCGTGTGGTTTATCGTTCAGTCACTCGCCCACTAGCCGAACAAACGCAGGCGCTGCAACGCTTGCTGGACGGCGATATCGACTCCCCTTTCCCGGAAACCGCTGGCGTGCGGGAACTGGATACCATTGGGCGGCTGATGGATGCGTTTCGCAGCAGTGTTCATGCGCTTAATCGCCACCGCGAACAACTGGCGGCGCAGGTCAAAGCGCGTACAGCTGAATTGCAGGAGCTGGTGATAGAACACCGACAGACACGGGCGGAAGCAGAAAAAGCCAGCCAGGCAAAATCGGCATTTCTGGCGGCGATGAGTCATGAGATCCGCACACCGCTGTACGGTATTCTCGGCACCGCGCAACTGCTGGCAGATAACCCCGCACTTAACGCCCAGCGTGATGATTTGCGGGCAATTACCGACTCTGGAGAATCGCTGCTGACCATCCTTAACGATATTCTCGATTATTCGGCTATCGAAGCAGGCGGCAAGAATGTTTCGGTCAGCGATGAACCCTTTGAACCACGCCCGCTGCTGGAAAGTACCCTGCAATTAATGGGCGGACGGGTGAAAGGTCGTCCGATTCGACTGGCAATGGAAATTGCCGATGATATACCGACCGCGTTAATGGGCGATCCGCGACGTATTCGCCAGGTTATTACCAATCTGTTGAGCAACGCCCTGCGTTTCACTGACAAGGGGCAGATCGTTCTGCGCAGTCGCACTGATGGCGAGCAATGGCTGGTCGAAGTAGAAGACAGCGGCTGCGGTATTGCTCCCGCGAAACTAGTAGAAATCTTCCAGCCATTTGTTCAGGTGAGTGGCAAACGCGGCGGCACCGGGCTGGGGCTAACAATCAGTAGCAGTCTGGCTCAGGCGATGGGCGGCGAACTGAGCGCCACCAGCACGCCGGAGGTTGGAAGCTGTTTTTGTTTACGCTTGCCGTTACGTGTTGCCACTGCCCCCGTGCCAAAAACCGTCAATCAGGCGGTGCGTCTGGACGGTTTACGTTTGCTGTTAATTGAAGATAACCCGCTAACCCAGCGAATTACCGTTGAGATGCTGAACACCAGTGGGGCGCAGGTCGTTGCTGTTGGCAATGCCGCGCACGCGATAGAGACGTTGCAAAATAGTGAACCGTTTGCTGCCGCACTGGTGGATTTTGATCTGCCGGATATCGACGGCATTACCCTTGCCCGGCAACTGGCACAGCAATATCCGTCGCTGGTTTTGATTGGCTTTAGCGCCCATGTCATCGACGAAACGTTGCGCCAGCGTACCAGTTCGCTCTTTCGCGGGATAATCCCTAAACCGGTGCCGCGTGAAGTGCTCGGTCAGTTACTGGCGCACTATCTCCAACTGCAAACCAATAACGATCAATCGCTGGATGTATCGCAACTCCATGAAGATGCTCAGTTAATGGGGACGGAGAAGATTCGCGAATGGCTGACATTATTTAAACAACATGCCCTGCCACTTCTCGATGAAATAGACGCGGCCCGCGCCAGACGGGACGGCGAAAAAATTAAACGTGCCGCGCACCAGCTAAAAAGCAGCTGCTCAAGTCTGGGAATGCGTAGCGCCAGCCAGCTATGCGCGCAACTGGAGCAGCAACCATTATCTGCGCCCCTCCCACACGAAGAAATTACACGCAGTGTTGCCGCTCTGGAAGCGTGGTTGAATAAGAAAGACCTGAACGCGATTTGAATCAATATCAACCAGTTAAGAATTATTTAGAATAGTAGCATTTATTATGCAACTTAACGGACTGGCAAAATCATGACAGAGAAAAAAAGAACCCGCTGGCAGCGGCGGCCAGGCACGACGGGCGGCAAATTACCGTGGAATGACTGGCGCAATGCCACGACCTGGCGTAAAGCGACGCAATTATTACTGTTAGCAATCAATATTTATATTGCCGTCACCTTCTGGTACTGGGTGCGCTATTACGAAACAGCAGGTAATACGGCATTTGTCGCCAGGCCGGGAGGCATCGAAGGCTGGCTACCGATTGCCGGTCTGATGAATCTGAAATACAGCCTTGAGACAGGTCAATTACCTTCCGTCCATGCCGCCGCGATGCTGTTGCTGGTCGCTTTTATCATCATCAGTCTGTTGCTGAAAAAAGCCTTTTGTTCATGGCTATGCCCGGTTGGTACGCTTTCTGAATTAATCGGCGAGCTCGGGAAAAAACTGTTTGGTCGGCAATTTGCCCTTCCCCGCTGGCTGGATATTCCTCTGCGCGCAGTGAAATATTTGCTGTTGAGTTTTTTTCTCTATATCGCGTTATTGATGCCCGCTCAGGCGATTCACTATTTTATGCTATCGCCCTACAGCGTGGTGATGGACGTTAAAATGCTCGATTTCTTTCGCCATATGGGAACAGCGACGTTAATCAGCGTGATCGTTTTACTGATTGCCAGCCTGTTTATTCGCCATGCCTGGTGTCGTTATCTCTGCCCATATGGTGCGCTGATGGGACTGGTTTCATTATTTTCGCCGTTTAAGATTCGTCGCAATGCCGAAAGTTGTATCGACTGCGGCAAATGCGCAAATAATTGTCCGTCACGGATACCTGTCGATAAATTAATCCAGGTTAGAACGGTGGAATGTACCGGCTGTATGACCTGCGTCGAGTCATGCCCGGTCGCTTCAACATTAACTTTTTCGCTGCAAAAACCTGCGGCAAATAAAAAGGCCTTTGCGTTGTCTGGCTGGTTAATGACGCTACTGGTTCTGGGGATTATGTTTGCGGTGATTGGTTATGCGATGTATGCGGGTGTATGGCAAAGCCCGGTGCCAGAAGAATTGTATCGACGCTTAATTCCGCAAGCACCAATGATTGGTCATTAAAATAGCAACAAGCGGAACATCACCTCGTGCGGGGTGATGTTCACAAAATCACATTATTTTGATTTTGACGTCATAACCTTCAAGCCCGGTCATTTTCTCCCGCGCAGTAAAGCGAATTTCAGAGACTTCTTTCCCTGTGTTCTTATTCAACTCGGCGATTTTTTGCGCAATAAACTCGGAGATTTCCGTTTCGGCTTGTTTTTTTAGCTCTTCAATATTCACTGTTAACCTCTTCTGGTCTTAAAAGACAGCAACACGCCAGCAAGGTGTTGGTTCCGATCCCCTGGTCAGGTTAGAAATGTTATAAGCCATCTGCATGAAAGATTCAATAATCAGTAGGTTATCGCTCAATATGCGTACAGGGATAAGTGCAAACAGAAGATATAAAAAAGGCTCCGCGAGGGAGCCTGATATTATTTTGTGAAATCCAGCGGCGCATGGTCAGTGCGTATTTGCAAGGCAACGTTATCAAAGGTGATCATCGTCGATTTACAGAAAATACACTTAGCGCCCAAAGGGTTTCGCTCCGTCACATCGAATGCCGATGTGCGGTACTGTGAACCATGACAACATGGACAGCGGAAATGGAGATGTTGAGTAATAACGGCAACCTTAGAGCGTAACAACGTTCGCTGCCGAGGGACCACGCTGCCCCTGCTCAATAGAAAATTCGACTTTCTGATTTTCATTCAGCGTGCGGAATTCATTGCTCTGGATGGCGGTGAAATGAACGAAAACGTCCTTGCTGCCATCATCAGGAGTGATAAAGCCAAAACCTTTATCTGCGTTAAACCATTTTACTAAACCAGTCATTTTATTAGACATATTTTACTTCCTTCATTTTGGGCCTTTCGGCAAACAGGGCTTTATTACAGAAACTACTTAGTGTTCAGGAGAGAGACTCAAAAGAAGGGGATAATGCCTGATAATGAGAACTGCTTTAGTAAACTACTTTGTATGCTGTCTGTCTTTCAAACCGACGCAGCTATTAACGCATGATAAATATGATTAAGCAAATTTTATTTTAGCCGTCCGGCGGTCTTAAATATCGCTGGCTTTATTTTATTAACCCCGTATAGTGCAGCGCAGTATTTTTAGTAAGGAATTTGTTTGTCCCGTAAAATGACAGGAATTGTCAAAACCTTTGATCGCAAAAGCGGCAAAGGATTCATCATCCCCTCCGACGGTCGTAAAGAAGTCCAGGTTCATATTTCCGCATTCAGTCCCCGCGACGCAGAAGTGCTCATCCCAGGATTACGCGTAGAATTTTGCCGCATTAATGGCCTGCGTGGACCAACAGCGGCAAATGTTTATTTATCCTGATGTAAACTACATGCCGGAATGCGCGCTTCATTCACTATTTGCGTAAAATCCGCCAGTGAACACATGCCCTGCGCGTTTCTCTCCTCACATTCTGCCAGTGTCAGTTTTACCTCTCCAGGCGGCGTTTTTAGCGATAGCGGCGTTTTATCACGCATCTGCTGCAAGGTCTGGAATACCAGCGAAACCTGAATCCATTGACTGTTATCACTTAGCCGCCGCCAGCGTTCAAATACCAGTTCACCACCCGGCGGGGTGTTATCCGGTTGGCCCGGCAGCGTCCAGTTAAGCTTCAGTGCGCCGCCGAGATTCGCCAGGTTGGTATCGTGCCCGGCAATAAACAACAGTGAAGTCGGTAGCGTAATTCCATAGATCGATTTTTGCGGGTTGTTTGGCGTCAGCGCCGTCAGAACTAAATCCAACAACGGTGTGGCACGGCTACGAGCCACGTCAGGGGTACGTTGCAGCAAATAAAACTGCGCATTATGCAGACTTAACAAGGTGTTCCACTGATGTGAATCAGTGATTCGTCCCCAGCCAGGCTCCGGCATTCCCTGTGCTTGTTGCAGGAGAAAGATCTCCGTCAGCATGGATGCGAGGCTTACCGCACCTGTTAATGAGACGTTATCAGCACTCACCTTGAGTTCAGAGGGTAATGCCTGCGTAAACGAACAGCTTTCGTCTTGTTTCTCTCGTTTGAGGCACAGACTTGATTGCGGAAAATTGAGTACCCGCTCCAGTTCGTGAAATGCCGTTTGCCGATGATCGGTAAAATCAACGAGAGAGCCGCCTGCCCTGCTGAGAATCGCCTCAGTCACGTTCACTTTATCCAATTGGCAAACACCGGTTTTCAGGGGATTAAATAACGGATCGGGACGGGAAGTGTCTGACTGAGTATGTACGGTTATTGCACAATCGGGAGCCAGCCCGGCAGCAAAGGCTTCACCTGTTTTACGAGTGCGCTCATCGACATCGGCAATAATCTCGACCTGCCCAGCTTTCGGGCAACCATTTTTTGCCAGTAAACCGTCAGCCACCAGGCGTTGGCGTTGGTAATGTCCGAGATAAGAGATCAGCTCACCGCCTCGTGGTGTCAGCCAACCCAGCTTCACCGGCCAGCCAGGCCAGGTGTCTGGAGTAACGTCCTGCATGAGTTGCGTAGATTTGGTGGGTGCTCGCACACCATGACGGCTGACAATCACTACACTTTCCAGCTTCAGTTCCGGCGCCCCCTGAGCAAATGCAGGTAGCGGTGTTAACGGAAGCAAAAGAGAAAAAAAGGGGATCAAAATCGCTTTCATCGCCAGGTTTCCGTTTTTCATGTTTCGCATTATTGCCTGATGCGACGCTGATGCGTCTCATCAGGCCTACGTTCGTTGTGCGTCAAATCAACCTTTCAGACGCTGTTCCAGCCATACCAACACCACGGTGGAGAGTGAACACATCAACAAAATTCCGACGAACCACAATAAATACCACATTGATCATCCCTCCTTAGTACAGCTCACTATCGTGACGGCGAAGAGTTTCAGTTGTCATGCGCCCCCACATTTTGTAGTAGCTCCATACAGTGTAGAGCAACACAATAGGCAAAAATATCAGCACAATTACTAACATAATGCTCAACGTCAGCTGACTGGAGGTGCTGTCCCACAGCGTCAGGCTGGAGATCGGACTGATGCTCGAAGGCATGACAAACGGAAACAGCGTGATACCTGCCGTGAAGATAACGCCAAATTGCATCAATGATGCCAGCAGAAATCCCCAACCGGGGCGACCACGATAAATCGCCATCACCGTCAGTAACGGGCAGAAAAACCCCAGCAGCGGGAAGATCCACAATATCGGCGATTCAACAAAATTATTCATCCAGGCACCGGGCAGTACGGCAACCAGTTTCATTAACGGATTGGACGGGCCGTTAACATCCTGGGCAAGCAATACGAAGCCATCAATACCCACCCACAGCCAGTAGCCAGCCAGCAAAAAGCACAGCATGACCAACAGCGCAGCGCGTTTGGTCGCCAGTTGCGAACGCAGGTGAATAGCACCGACTGTTTTTAGTTGTAACCAGACGCCCCCTTGCAAAATCACCATGCCCAGACTGAGCAAACCACACAGTAATGGGAACGGTGTCAGCAATTGCCAGAAAGAACCGAGGTACTCCACGCGTAATTGCGGCGTGAAGACAAACGGCACGCCAAGTAACAAATTGCCGAACGCGATACCGAAGACCACCGGCGGCACCAGACTACCGATGACCAGACCGGCATCCCACATTTTACGCCAGCGCGCATCGGCGATTTTTCCACGATAATCAAAAGCCAGCGGGCGAAAGAACAGCGAGCACAGCACCAGAATCATCGCCACGTAAAAGCCAGAAAACGCCGCTGCATAGACTCTGGGCCAGGCGGCAAATAATGCCCCGCCCGCAAGAATCAACCAGACCTGGTTGCCTTCCCAGTGCGCACCTACGCTGTTAATCAATACCCGACGTTCATCATCATCACGCGCTACCAGCGGCAGCAGACAGCCAATCCCCATGTCAAATCCATCGGAGATCATAAAGACCACCAGGATGACGCCAATCAGCAGCCACCAGATGAAGCGCAATGTTTCATAATCAAACATGATTCTCTCCTTTACCCCTGTTGCTGCGTCGGTTGTTCACTCTGCATCGCGCTCGGCCCCAGACGGGCATATTTCTGCATCAGGTAGACTTCGGCGATTAAGAACAGGGTATAAAGCCCTACGATCATGATCAGTGAGAAAGCCAGTTGGCCCGTGGTTAATGCGGAGTGCGCGGAGAATGTCGGTAAAATGTCCTGAATCGCCCACGGCTGACGACCAAACTCGGTCATAAACCACCCGGCTTCAATGGCAATCCACGGCAGTGGCAAACTCCAGAGCGCCATTTTCAGCACCCAACGATGCTGGTCGATTTTGCCGCGCAGCGTCTGAACGAGCGCAATCAGCATTACCAGTAACAGCAGCGAACCGCAGCCCACCATGATGCGGAAACTCCAGAACACCGGCGCAACCTGTGGAATAGCGCCACGCATCGCCGCCTGATACTGCGCAGGTGTGACATGATTCATATCCGGCGCATAGCGGGAGAGCAACATGCCGTAACCGAGATCGCTTTCCAGATTACGAAACGCCTGCAGAACATGCGGCTCACGGTTGCCCTGCGAGATCTCCTGCATCAGCAGCCAGGCCATACGTCCGCGTTGCAAGCGTGGATAGGTTTCAGTCATCAAATTTTTCAGCCCCGGAACGGGCTTATCTAATGAGTGAGTGGCGAGGATCCCTAACAGTGCGGGAATTTTGATGGCAAAGGCATTACGTTCTTGATCCTGTTCCGGCCAGGCAACCACATGAAACGGCGCAGGTGCGGGTTCGGTTTGCCACTCCCCTTCCATTGCTGCCAGTTTTACCGGCTGAACGCGTGCGACTTCATAAGCAGAACTGTCTCCAAGTTGCAGCGCGCCGATTATCGCCAGTGTGCCAAAGACCGAGCCAATGGCAAACGAACGTAGCGCAACATCACGCTCCCGTCCGCGCAGTAAATACCAGGCGCTGATCGCCATAATGAACATCGCCCCGGTCACATAACCCGCCATCACCGTATGGACAAACTTCACCTGGCTGACAGGGTTAAAAACCAGATCGCTGAAATTGGTCATCTCCATACGCAGGGTGTCGATATCGAAATGCGCGCCGGTCGGGAACTGCATCCAGCCGTTGGCATTCAAAATCCACAATGCGGAGATATTGGAACCGAATGCCACCAGCCAGGTAACCAGCAGATGCTGGTATTTATTCAGCCGTTGCCAGCCGAAGAAGAACAGACCGACAAAGGTGGATTCGAGGAAGAAGGCCATTAATGCTTCCATCGCCAGCGGTGCGCCAAAAATGTCGCCCACATAGTTGGAATAGAATGACCAGTTAGTACCAAACTGAAACTCCATCGTCAGGCCGGTGGCCACGCCGAGAGCGAAGTTGATACCGAAGAGCTTACCCCAGAAACGCGTCATATCGCGGTAGACTGTTTTGCCGGTGACCACGTAAATGGTTTCCATGATAGCCAGCAAAAAAATCAGCCCCAGGGTAAGGGGCACGAATAAAAAGTGGTACAGCGCGGTCAGTGCAAACTGCCAGCGCGATAAGTCAATAACATCCCACATGCGAACTCCTGTAGGCGAAGAGAGGGAAATAACCCTTTAATAGTAGATCTCCCTTTTTACCCTTACAGTTTGTAGGTGGTTGTATTCGCTGATTGCGATATTCATAAGACTGAAAGCGACATTTGCCGCCGTTTTCACTGTTGCTCGTTTTCCACCAGCCACTGGCACACCTCGCCCAACCGCTGCGCAGAATCCGCCAAATCTTCCGGCGCTGCCAGCACAACTTCCGGTATAGGGCAGATTTCATAACTCTCAAGCAGCGGGCCTTTTAGGGTGTCCGTGCAGCGTAAATGCCAGACATGGCGTAACCCGGTGGCGTTGATATAGCTCTCGCCATAGCCAATAGTGCGAATCTGAATATTCCCCGCCCCGCAAAGGCGCGAGAGAAAAAGTCGGTCAGCCTCGCTGATGGGCAATTGCGTCAGGTTAATACTGTGCGGCTGCGTCTCAGGGTTACGCACATGCGCCAGCAATTCATGAGCCAGCGGCAGTCCGTTCATCAGGCCATCAACAGGCGGCGGTAACAGCGAATCTGTCGGCAAGACGTTTTGCGTTGCCGCCTGCCACAACGGCAGCGGCGCGCAGCCCACCTCCAGTTTGTCCTCCAGCAACTGTTCGCCGCGACGTCTGCGCACTCGCCATAATCCGCAGAAGATCGCCTCCTGAATTTCACTTTCACTGCCATCAACATGTTGGATGCGAACTGACACTTCCCCTTCCCCGAGAAGCGTATTGATAAAGTGGCGATCGTAAGCGTTGAGATTGAACAGATCGACTGCCAGCACCTCACCCAAAGGGGGGATACGTTGACTTAGCTGTTGTTGCAGTTCGTTTAACAGCACAATCACCTGCGGGCTATGTGCACACTGTTCCAGTGCCGCCATGCTCGGTTCATCATTCACCTGGCAGGTGATCGGCAGCGGATTCATACTGAAACTGTCGTCGTCAGGTTGCGTTCCTGGCCCCAGCAAATGGAAAAAAGTGTCACTCATGAGGCACGCTCCTGTTGCGGTTCGACAAGCCCACGCATCAGGTTTATCAGCTCCGCCCACGGGTGAATACCATTCAGCACGCCGCGATAGCTACCGCCGGTAAACACTAGTGTGGCGGGAAAGCGAAAAACACCAAAGCGATCGCCGATGGCTTCGCTCTGTGCAAGATCGGCTACCGCCACCTGCCAAACATAGTCTGGAAATTCGCGCAGTAATTCGCCAATCATTACCGGATTATCGCTGACCTCCGGCGTGCGTTTCGGATCGCTGCTTAACAGCACTACGCCGTCTGGCGCCTGCGATAACCAGTCATCAAGGCTGGATTCTGTGACAGGTGTCCATCCACGCGCCAGCATACGCTGCCACAACGCATTAAAAGGAGAGTCATTGATCATCCCTGCTCCTCCAGCGTCATCCGGTACTGGCGTAAGCGAACGCCTTCATAATTTTCCATCGACAGACAGTCATAGTTGAGACAGCGTGATTCCTCTGCCAGATGCGGCACTATTCCCCACTCAGCCAGTTGCGCCAGCGCCAACTGTTCTGCTGCTGGCAGTTGTTCACGCGCCAGCTCGCTCAGGCTGCCGCCGTAGTCGTCGAGCATTGCCGGTTGCAGCCCGACCAGGGCGATTTGTGCAGGCAAATGCCCACGAATATCCGCCAGCGCCAGCACTTCGGAGAAACTGTTCTGGTGCAGACTCATTTTCTTCGCGCTGAGGTATGCCGGAATGCGCTCTCCGGCATACGTCCGTAGCGTTCCTGGCTCCAGCCCATAATCAATGGCATCGAGGATCAACAAGTGGCTGGCGCTTTCAACGTAGCCCAGCAAATTCAGCCCCTGAGTGCCGCCATCGACAATCTCCACGTTTTCGGGCCAGTGATAATGGGCATATAGCCGTTCCGCCACCCGCACGCCGAAACCTTCATCGGCCCACAGCAGGTTACCCAGCCCCATCACCACCACGCGCTGCTCGCTCATGAACGCTCCTTGTTGCTTTTGACTTTAAAAAACTTGTGGCTGCGGTAGCCGTTCACCATCGTGGAGATCACCGTGTCGTCGGACATAATGTCTTCACGCAGCGCCATATAGACATGACCGATCACAAAAGCGCCAATCAACCACATGCCCAGCCGATGCCAGCTGTGAATGTCCATTGAGTTGCCGCCCGTCCAGTAGAAAAATTCCACCACGTAACGAAACGGTGTGAAGATAGCGTACTGACTGTGTTCGCTGAACAGCGCAAAACCGGTGACGATCATAAAGACAGACATCAGGAAATAGCCGAACATCGCCGCCTGGGCGATGGGGTTATGACCAATATCGGCACTCGGGCGTTTTGCCAGAAACAGATACCAGCGGATTTCATACCACACGCCCAGCCACCAGCTTTTACGCCATACCGGTACGATGAAAAGCTCGCGTGAATAGCGATTACCAACGAACGCCCAGTAAATCCGCATCAGCAATATCACGGTAAAAATCATCCCGGCGCTGAAGTGAATTAACCTGATGTAGCCCATATAGAACAGATACGTCGCCTCGCCGCTGACCGAAGGCAGCGGCTTGCCGATAAAGTAACCGGTGACCATCAACACCGCCATGCATAACACCGTCAGCCAGTGCCATATCCGCACAGGTGCTTCAAAGACATAATGGCTGACAACGTTGTCGCTTTTCTGTTGCATGATGATTCTCCTTCGCTGTTAACGCACCTGCACGGAGATAAGCTCGCTACCGTCGTCGCCCAGCACGTGTGTTGAACAGGCGAGGCACGGGTCAAAGCTGTGCAGAGTACGAAGGATCTCCAGCGGTTGCTCGGGGATCGCCATTTTGGTGTTCATCAGCGCCGCTTCATAAGCGCCAATCTGCCCTTTGGGATCGCGCGGGCTGGCGTTCCAGGTGGTCGGCACCACGCACTGGTAGAGATCAATCTTGCCATCGCGAATGGCGGCCCAGTGACCTAACGCTCCGCGCGGCGCTTCGGTAAAGCCGACGCCACGGCACTCTTTCGGCCAGGTCGCAGGCTCCCATTTTTCGGTAGAGGCAGTGGCAAGATTGCCGTTTTTCAGGTTGGTCATCAGCTTGTCGAAGAAATATTGCAACTTGCCTGCGGCCCACTGCGCTTCATGCGCGCGGCACAGAATGCGGCCTAACGTTGACTGGATGCCAGAAAGCGGCAGGTTCAGCGCCGACATCATGCGATCGACCGACTCAACGGTCGCAGCATCACCTTTGTGGTAGGCGATTAACGTACGCGCCAGCGGCCCCACTTCCATCGCATGACCGCGCCAGCGTGGCGCTTTGATCCACGAGTAACGTTCCTGTTCATTCAGTTGCTGAATGTTGGTATCGCTGCCTTTAACATCGCCAGGGTTGTACCACGGGTCGGTAATACCATCGAAGGGATGACGCCCGACCTGATCGTTGGGATAACGATACCAGGCGTGGTCGACAAACTCCTGCACCTGCTGCGGATCAACCAGATCCACTGGCAGCACATTGTTGAAGTCGCCGTTAATCACCGCGCCGCCAGGCATCAGCAGACTTTTCTCGCCAAAGTCGTTGGCAATATCCGGGAATGCGCCGTAGCTGAGGACACATTTATCAGAAAGACCAGTGCCGATTTCGCTCCACGGTTTGTTGAACTGACCGATGGCTAACGCGTCGGGGATCATCACGTTGTTAATGAAATCCGCCGTGCGGGTGATAATCGACTGCACCAGGTTCAGGCGTTCCATATTGACCGCCCCGACCGCGCCGCTTTCGTCAATGTTAATGGCGCACGGCATCCCGCCGACAATCCAGTTCGGATGTGGGTTTTTACCACCAAAAACAGCGTGAATTTTGACGATCTCCCGCTGGAAATCGAGGGCTTCCAGATAATGAGCAAAGCCCATCAGGTTGGCTTCCGGCGGCAGTTTGTACTGCGGGTGCCCCCAGTAGCCGTTGCGGAAAATCCCCAACTGCCCGCCTTCAACAAATTTCTTCAGTCGGTTTTGTACGTCGAAGAAATAGCCAGGGGATGATTTCGGCCACGAGGAGAGGCTTTGCGCCAGCTCTGACGTTTTCCGTGGGTCGGCTTTCAGCGCATCTAACACATCTATCCAGTCCATCCCGGCGAGCTGATAGAAGTGGACCAGATGGTCGTGGCACCAGAGGGTCGCCAGCATAATGTTGCGGATGATATTGGCGTTGTCCGGCACTTTAATGCCGATGGCGTCCTCAATTGCATAGACTGAAGCCAGAGCATGTACACCAGTGCAGACGCCGCAGATACGTTCAACGAACGCCCACGCATCGCGCGGATCGCGGCCTTGCAGGATGATCTCCAGCCCGCGAAACATAGTGCCGCAGGAAACTGCATTGGTGATCACATTCTGATCGTTAATATTCACTTCGCAGCGCATATGACCTTCGATGCGCGTAATCGGATCGACCACCAGGCGACGTCCGGCATTATTGATGGTATATCCCTGAGTTTCGTACTGAGTGCTCATGCCTGTTTATCCTCGTTGCCCGGCTGTTGTTCGGCTTCTGCAAGTTGTTGGTTATGACGTCTGCGCTGGTCAACGGCGCTGGCGACTGCATGTACACCAACAGCCGCTGCCACGACACCAAGCGCGGTTAAGCCCACGGTATCGGCGGTAGAGTGCGTTCCCATCTGCGGAATATCGACCACGCGACTGTAGAACGAGCCGCGATCCCAGAAGCCATTCTCAGAACAGCCAAGACAGCCGTGACCAGACTGAATCGGGAAGGAAACGCCATCGTTCCAGCGGGTAGAGGAACAGGCGTTATACGTAGTTGGTCCTTTGCAGCCCATTTTGTACAGGCAGTAACCTTTACGCGCGGCGTCATCATCCCAACTCTGCACGAACTCTCCGGCATCAAAGTGGGCGCGGCGATAACATTTATCGTGGATTCGCTGACCATAGAACATTAGCGGACGCCCCATTCTGTCGACATCCGGCAGGCGATCGAACGTCACCATATAGGTAATGATGGCGCTCATCACATCCGGGATCGGCGGGCAGCCAGGAACTTTGATAATAGGTTTGTCGGTAATAACTTTGTCGATGGGTGTTGCCTGCGTAGGATTGGGCCGCGCGGCCTGCACGCAACCCCAGGAAGCGCAGGTTCCCCAGGCGATAATCGCACTGGCTCCGGCGGCGGCACGTTTGAGTTTCTCAATAAACGGTCGACCGCTACTGATACAGAACATCCCCTGCTCGCCCAGCGGCGGGTTACCTTCTACTGCGAGGATATATTTGCCGTTGTATTGCGTGATGATGTCTTCAAAGACTTCCTCTGCCTGAGTGCCTGCGGCAGCCATCAGAGTATCGTCGTAGTCAAGAGAAATAAGGGAAAGAATGACATCCTTCGCCAGCGGATGAGCAGAACGGATAAAAGATTCGGTACAGCAGGTACATTCAAGACCGTGGATCCACACCACTGGAATGCGCGGTTTATTCTCCAGCGCCCAGGCAATCTTTGGTGCCATCCCCGCGCCTAATCCCAGCGACGTGGCAGCCAGACTGCAATATTTAAGAAAACTTCGCCGGGTAACCCCCTGACGTCGCATAGCCTGGTAAAAGGTTTCCTCGTTATTCATATAGCACGTCTCTTCTCCTTGCGACACCGACTGGAGTGCCGGGCGCTTTTGGTCGGCAAGCGACGTCCCTGGAGCAAGGCAAACCATCGCTTCACGAGAGAGACAGAAAACGAAAGCTCATCCTTCTGCACTGGCGCACGTCGCCAGAAAGTATTGTTAATAAAGCGTAGTGAAACTTTTGCACAAAACAATACAGAGTGTGTGGATTTATCTTTTAGCGATAAAAATGAACCTTATTTTCCTTAAGGTTTACCGCAGGAAGGTTATGAAGCGATTTTTATGGCGATGGAATGCGCAAATTGCTGTTATTTCACGCAATCAACACGATTTTGTCTGTTTTTCAGGCAAACAAACACATTGGGGGTTTACACGACGCATCGGGATGTTTATAGTTCGCGTCATTCCGGAAGTGTGGCCGAGCGGTTGAAGGCACCGGTCTTGAAAACCGGCGACCCGAAAGGGTTCCAGAGTTCGAATCTCTGCGCTTCCGCCAAATAAGATAAGGGGTTAGCTAAATGCTAACCCCTTTTTCTTTTACCTGTCAAAATCGCCATGCCGTTATGCCATCCCAATGACTTAATCTGTCTTTGCTAAACCTGTTCCAGATCAAATGCGTAAAGATGGGTAAAACCTCTGGGTAGCTTTCGGCAATATCATTATGCTGCTTTATTAATTACACCTGTCATAGAGAGTGACTCCATGGATCGTATAGTTAGTTCTTCACATGACCGTACATCGCTACTTAGCACCCATAAGGTGCTGCGTAATACCTATTTCTTGCTGAGCCTGACGCTGGCCTTTTCGGCGATTACCGCGACGGCCAGTACGGTTCTGATGCTACCATCTCCGGGTCTGATTCTGACGCTGGTAGGGATGTATGGTTTGATGTTCCTGACCTATAAAACGGCGAATAAGCCGACCGGGATTATCTCCGCGTTCGCCTTTACCGGTTTTCTCGGTTATATCCTCGGACCAATTCTGAACACTTACCTGTCTGCCGGAATGGGTGACGTAATCGCTATGGCGCTGGGCGGCACAGCATTAGTGTTCTTCTGCTGCTCTGCGTATGTGCTGACTACCCGCAAAGACATGTCTTTCCTCGGCGGTATGCTGATGGCAGGTATTGTGGTGGTATTGATTGGAATGGTAGCGAATATCTTCCTGCAGCTACCTGCTCTGCATCTGGCAATCAGTGCGGTATTCATTCTGATCTCTTCTGGCGCGATTCTGTTTGAAACCAGCAACATCATTCATGGCGGTGAAACGAACTACATTCGTGCCACGGTTAGCCTGTATGTGTCGCTGTACAACATCTTCGTTAGCCTGTTGAGCATTCTGGGCTTCGCCAGCCGCGATTAATCTCGCCCTATGCCACTTACAGAGCCTCGCTTTATGCGGGGCTTTGTTTTTTGTTACACTGCCGCCAGTCTGATTAAGGTAGTAAAAAATTATGCTGATCTTCGAAGGTAAAGAGATAGAAACGGATACCGAAGGCTATCTCAAAGAAAGCAGCCAGTGGAGTGAACCGCTGGCGGTGGTGATTGCAGAGAACGAAGGAATTACGCTGTCGCCAGAACACTGGGAAGTGGTGCGTTTTGTGCGTGATTTCTATCTGGAATTCAATACTTCTCCAGCGATTCGTATGCTGGTAAAAGCGATGGCGAATAAGTTTGGCGAAGAAAAAGGTAACAGCCGCTATTTATACCGACTGTTCCCCAAAGGCCCGGCAAAGCAAGCCACCAAAATTGCTGGCCTGCCAAAACCAGTAAAATGTATTTAACGGATACGAAAATCAGTTAATTCCCCTGAGGGATGATGCGGCTCGCTAAGTACCCGTTCCACACGCGCAGAACGCGGGCCGCCACTCTTTAACCACTGCATTAATTTTTCCACCTGTCCTTCTTCACCACACGCGACCACTTCCACGCTGCCATCGTCAAGGTTTTTGGCATAGCCGGTTAATCCCAGTTTTTTCGCTTCATACTGCGTGGTATAGCGAAAGCCTACCCCCTGAACTCGCCCATAGACCCAGGCAATTATGCATACTTTCGACATTACCGCTCTCCTTATCCTTATAGCTGCGTTGCAAATCCATGGAAAACTCCGGACAATGGCGCCCATTTCTTTGCATCGACAGAATAGTAGATTATGAGTGTACGTTTAGTGTTAGCCAAAGGGCGCGAAAAATCATTACTTCGTCGCCATCCGTGGGTCTTTTCCGGAGCCGTTGCCCGTATGGAAGGTAAAGCCAGCCTCGGTGAAACCATCGATATTGTTGATCATCAGGGAAAATGGTTAGCACGCGGCGCTTATTCGCCGGCTTCGCAAATCCGTGCTCGCGTCTGGACTTTCGATCCCTCGGAATCCATCGACATTGCCTTTTTCACCCGACGCTTACAACAGGCGCAAAAGTGGCGCGACTGGCTGGCGAAAAAAGATGGCCTCGATAGCTATCGTTTAATTGCCGGTGAGTCTGATGGCCTGCCAGGTATAACTATCGATCGTTTCGGTAATTTTCTGGTGCTGCAACTGCTGAGTGCTGGCGCAGAGTATCAGCGAGCGGCATTGATCAGCGCCCTGCAAACGCTGTACCCGGAATGTGCGATTTACGATCGCAGCGACGTCGCAGTACGTAAAAAAGAAGGAATGGAGCTGACCCAGGGGCCAGTCACTGGCGAACTGCCACCTGCCCTGCTGCCGATTGAAGAACACGGCATGAAACTGCTGGTGGACATTCAACACGGACACAAAACAGGCTACTACCTGGATCAACGCGACAGCCGTCTGGCAACGCGCCGCTACGTTGAAAATAAACGCGTACTGAACTGTTTCTCCTATACCGGTGGTTTCGCAGTATCGGCATTAATGGGCGGTTGCAGCCATGTTGTCAGCGTCGATACCTCCCAGGAAGCACTGGATATTGCACGGCAGAACGTTGAGCTGAACAAACTGGATCTGAGCAAGGCAGAGTTCGTGCGTGATGACGTCTTTAAATTGCTGCGTACTTATCGCGATCGCGGGGAAAAATTTGACGTTATCGTAATGGACCCGCCGAAGTTTGTTGAGAACAAAAGCCAGTTGATGGGCGCCTGCCGTGGCTATAAAGACATCAACATGCTGGCGATTCAGTTGCTGAATGAGGGCGGTGTTCTCCTGACTTTCTCCTGTTCAGGCCTGATGACCAGCGATTTATTTCAGAAAATCATCGCGGATGCCGCACTTGATGCCGGTCGTGATATACAATTTATAGAGCAGTTCCGTCAGGCTGCCGATCATCCGGTGATCGCTACCTACCCGGAAGGGCTATATCTGAAAGGGTTTGCCTGTCGCGTCATGTAACTTGAAATGTGGAATTTTACCCTTATATCAAAGGTGAAGATTTCCCGGGAGGTGACTATGATTGCCAGCAAATTCGGTATCGGCCAGCAGGTCCGCCATTCCCTGTTAGGTTATCTCGGAGTGGTCGTGGATATCGACCCGGTTTATTCGCTCTCTGAACCGTCGCCTGATGAGCTGGCGGTGAACGATGAGCTTCGCGCCGCTCCGTGGTATCACGTGGTGATGGAGGATGACAACGGCCTACCGGTTCATACCTACCTGGCTGAAGCCCAGCTAAGTAGCGAATTGCAGGATGAACATCCTGAACAGCCATCCATGGATGAGCTGGCGCAGACCATCCGCAAACAACTCCAGGCGCCGCGTCTGCGTAACTAATCCCCATACAAATACCCGGAAGGCAAAAACCTTCCGGGTATTTTTTATTTAGCCAGCCCCAGGCGAGGGATCTCAATTGCCGGACAGCGATCCATAACGACCTGTAAACCGGCGTCGCGCGCCAGTACCGCCGCTTGCTCATTAATCACCCCCAGCTGCATCCATAAGGTTTTTGCCCCAATGGCGATAGCTTCCTGCGCCACGCCCCACGCGGCTTCTGAATTACGAAAAACATCGACCATATCGACTTTTTCCGGAACCTCTGCCAGCGTGCCGTAGCCCTGCTGACCCAGCAGCGTTTTACCGGCGACTTTAGGTGAGACCGGAATGACGTGATAGCCCTGATCAAGCAAGTATTTCATCACGCGATAACTTGGACGGTCGGGTTTATCACTTGCCCCTACCAGCGCAATGGTATGAGTGGACGTTAAAATGGCTGCAATATCGGTCTCTTTCATCATTTCCTCCAGACTATTTATCAAAGTGTACGACAATCCCAACATACCAACCATGCAGCTAATACGAATGAATGAGAGCAAAAGCGGAAAACATGTCTATATGTTAGTAAGTATGATTAAAGAAAAATTTTGATACATTATTATTCAGGCGGTCATTAGACAGGAGCTATCTATGAAAACCGGCATTTTGACCACCTTGATTGCATTATGTTTGCCGGTATCCGTTTTTGCCACCACGCTACGACTGTCCAGCGATATTGATCTTCTGGTACTCGACGGCAAGAAGGTTTCAAGCTCTTTGCTGCGCGGTGCGGACAGCATTGAACTGGATAA
This sequence comes from Escherichia sp. MOD1-EC6475, assembly GCF_003046645.1. Taxonomy (NCBI): domain Bacteria; kingdom Pseudomonadati; phylum Pseudomonadota; class Gammaproteobacteria; order Enterobacterales; family Enterobacteriaceae; genus Escherichia; species Escherichia sp. MOD1-EC6475. The sequence goes on from NZ_PZKQ01000053.1 coordinate 57,914, forward strand.
TGGACCGCATCAGTTAGTGTTTCGCGTCGAGAAAACTATCCATCTTTCCAGTAGTGAAGAACGGCTTTATATCTCCCCGCCGCTGGTGGTGAGTTTTAATACCCAGCTCATTAGCCAGGTGAACTTTCGCCTGCCACGCCTGGAGAATGAACGGGAAGCCGATCATTTCGACACAACGCCGCGCCTTGAATTGTTAGATGGCGATGCGACGCCGATTCCGGTAAAGCTGGATATTCTGGCTATTACTTCAACCGCAAAAACGATTGATTATGAAGTCGAGGTCGAGCGTTATAACAAATCCGCGAAACGCGCTTCTCTACCGCAATTTGCCACCATGATGGCAGATGACAGTACACTGCTTTCTGGTGTTTCCGAACTGGATGCTATTCCGCCACAGTCCCAGGTGCTCACTGAACAACGGTTGAAGTATTGGTTTAAACTGGCAGATCCGCAAACGCGCAATAACTTCCTGCAATGGGCGGAAAAACAACCATCTTCCTGAGATTTTTGTGCCTGTGCGCAGGCTTTTTCGGTCTTTATCTTGCAGCGATAAGTGCTTACAGTAATCTGTAGGAAAGTTAACTATGGATGTAAATTATGGAACTGACGACTCGCACTTTACCAGCGCGGAAACATATTGCGCTGGTGGCACACGATCACTGTAAACAAATGCTCATGAGCTGGGTGGAACGGCATCAACCATTACTGGAACAGCACGAGCTTTATGCGACGGGCACCACGGGTAACTTAATTTCCCGCGCTACCGGTATGAATGTTAACGCCATGTTGAGCGGCCCAATGGGCGGTGACCAGCAGGTGGGCGCATTGATTTCGGAAGGGAAAATTGATGTGCTGATTTTCTTCTGGGACCCACTAAATGCCGTGCCGCACGATCCTGACGTAAAAGCGTTGCTGCGTCTGGCGACGGTGTGGAACATTCCGGTCGCCACCAACGTGGCAACGGCTGATTTCATTATCCAGTCGCCGCATTTCAACGACGCGGTAGATATCCTGATCCCCGATTATCAGCGTTATCTCGCGGATCGCCTGAAATAATATTGCACAGGTGGCAAACGCCACCTGTTTCTTACGGTTTTCTCGCCACCGGCACATCCAGATTTTTCAATATTTCCACAAAGGGTGAAGGATTGTTTTTGTTGAACAGCGCCCATACCCGATGTCGTGCGCGGGTCAACGCAACGTACATTAACCGTCGTTCTTCGGCGTCCGGGAAATCCTCAGCCGGTGGCAGTAGCGCCTCTTCCATAATCGACTCACGTGCCACGGCCGGGAAGCCATCACTCCCCTCCTGCAAGCCAACAATAATCACGTAATCCGCCTGTTGCCCTTTGCTGGCATGAATAGTCATAAAATCGATTTGCAACTTCGGCCAGCGCGTTGCCGCTTTTTCCAGGCTGGCGGGCTTCATGTGGTGGTAACGCGCCAGAACCAGGATGCGCTCTTCCGGTTTAGCGTAACCAGAGAGCTTATCCAGCAACGCATCAAGCTGGCTCTCATCCAATAACGTGACGGCCTTTTTATCGCCAGCGATTAAACTATTTAGCGGCTTTTTCAACTGGCTCGGGTTCTGCTGAATAAACCGATTAGCCACCTCACCGATACGACTGTTAAAACGGTAAGTCGTGTCTAAATCACAGCGATCGCCGTCACCAAAGTTTTCATGGAAAGCCGTGGTGAGCGACATTTGTGCACCGCTGAAGCGATAAATCGCCTGCCAGTCATCGCCAACGGCAAACAACGTCGTCTGACTGTTTTGCTTGCGTAATGCCGCTAACAACGCTGCGCGCTGCGGCGAGATATCCTGAAACTCATCAACCAGAATATGTTTCCACGGGCTGATAAAGCGACCTTTCTCAAGGAGAGCAATCGCCTGATGAATAAGGCCAGAAAAATCGACGGCGTTTTCTGCTTTCAGCGCACCTTTCCAGGCTTTCAGCAATGGAGCCATTAACTTGATTCGTTTGCTGAACAGATCACGGATTTCTTCGGGCGTGCTGGCAATCATTTCTGCCTGTGCACCGCCGTGCATCCGCATCAGACTTACCCAGCGATCGAGGCGAGAGGCAAGACGACGCTGTAATTTTTCATCATCCCAGAAGTTACCTTCTGGCACTGACCACTGCATTTCTTCCGTCAGCCATTGCCGCCAACCCTTCGCCTGCGCTTTCTTCTCGCTGCATTGCTTACGCCACTCAGCAATAAAGAGTTCATGCCGGGCAGCGGTGTCATTTTCCAGTTTGCTGACTGTGGGTACTTTTTTGCTACATTGCTGAATAATATGCAGCGCCAGTGAATGAAACGTGCGTGCGGTAATGTCTTCGGTATGCAGCCGTTCGCGAATACGCTCGTCCATCTCTTCAGCGGCTTTGCGACCAAACGCCAGCAATAAAATTTGCTCAGGGGACGCTTCACCACGCGCCAGCAACCAGCCTGCACGCGCTACCAGCACCGACGTTTTACCGCTTCCTGCGCCTGCCAGCACTAACAGGGAATGTTCGCCATTAACGACTGCCCGAGCCTGTGCCGGATTAAGTGGTGAAGATTCAACCTGACGGAAAAAATCCGCATACTCGTTAAGCATGGCTTCGGTATACGCCTGATTATGCTGCAACCGAGCGCCTTCAATATCTTTCAACCAGGCCTGACATTTGCGCCACGCCTCACGGCAGTTATCGAATTCTTCCAGTCGATTGACCGGCAACGGCAACGCCGACAAAGCCTGGCGGATTTGTTGCTGCGCGCCAGAAGTTTGCTCCCGCGTCAGCCATTTATTATCGTTGGTGCGCGCGGCAATAAGATCCAATTGCTGCTGTAATACACCAGCCGCAATTTCGCTCATCTCTTCGCTCCAGCACCGCCAGAGAGCATCAAGATGACGGTGAAAACGCTGCGTCTCACCCCATTCGGTGCCGTGCAGACGCACTACTTTTTCATCAGACAGTACAAATTCCAGTTCACCCCATACCAGACCGCGTTTACAGTGAATCGCCAGTAATTGATTGAAAGGAATGAGATATTCGTGACGATCGCCGGAGACTTTTATCCCGGCATTGAGGATCACCGCCCGATCGTAAGGGTGCTGTGCCAGACGTTTGCCAAGAGTTGTCGCTTTCAGTTCCATGACTCTGTAGATCCACACGATGTTATTTCTTATCAGTGTAACCGTCAGAGAAAACGTGCTCCAGCCCAAAAAAACGTTACAATTGCCGCCCATTACTGAAAACCACAGTAAAGCGAGGTTTTATGCGTACCGTTTTGAACATTCTGAACTTTGTGCTTGGCGGATTTGCCACCACTCTGGGCTGGCTGTTGGCGACCCTGGTCAGTATTGTGCTGATTTTTACCTTACCGCTGACACGATCCTGCTGGGAGATCACCAAACTGTCTCTGGTGCCTTATGGCAATGAGGCCATTCATGTCGATGAACTGAATCCGGCAGGTAAAAATGTGCTGCTGAATACTGGCGGTACGGTACTGAATATTTTCTGGCTGATTTTCTTTGGCTGGTGGTTATGCCTGATGCACATTGCGACAGGTATCGCACAATGCATTTCCATCATTGGCATTCCAGTTGGCATTGCAAACTTTAAAATTGCCGCTATTGCACTGTGGCCGGTCGGTCGCCGCGTGGTTTCTGTGGAAACAGCTCGTGCTGCGCGTGAAGCCAATGCGCGACGTCGTTTTGAATAACCTAACATTATGGCTTTTATGCTAAGTCCTTTGCTCAAACGCTATACCTGGAACAGCGCCTGGCTGTATTACGCGCGTATTTTTATTGCGCTTTGTGGTACTACTGCATTTCCGTGGTGGCTGGGTGATGTAAAACTGACGATTCCGCTGACCCTGGGGATGGTGGCAGCGGCGCTGACCGATCTCGACGACCGACTGGCTGGGCGTCTGCGTAACCTTATCATTACGCTATTCTGCTTTTTTATCGCCTCGGCCTCGGTAGAATTGCTGTTTCCCTGGCCCTGGCTGTTTGCCATTGGCTTAACGCTCTCCACCAGCGGTTTCATTTTGCTCGGCGGCCTGGGTCAACGCTATGCAACAATCGCTTTTGGCGCGTTGCTGATCGCTATCTACACCATGTTGGGAACGTCTCTGTATGAGCACTGGTATCAGCAGCCGATGTATCTGCTTGCCGGTGCCGTCTGGTACAACGTCCTGACGCTTATCGGTCACCTACTGTTCCCTGTCCGCCCATTGCAGGACAATCTGGCGCGTTGCTATGAACAACTGGCGCGTTATCTGGAACTGAAATCACGCATGTTCGATCCCGATATAGAGGATGAAAGCCAGGCACCGCTGTACGATTTGGCTCTCGCCAACGGGCAACTGATGGCGACACTGAATCAGACGAAACTCTCGTTGCTGACTCGTTTACGCGGCGATCGTGGTCAGCGGGGAACACGTCGCACATTGCATTACTACTTTGTGGCGCAGGATATCCACGAGCGTGCCAGCTCTTCCCATATTCAGTATCAAACGTTGCGGGAACATTTTCGCCACAGTGACGTGCTGTTCCGTTTCCAGCGACTGATGTCAATGCAGGGACAGGCCTGCCAGCAACTGTCACGCTGTATTTTGCTGCGTCAGCCTTATCAACACGATCCACATTTTGATCGCGCTTTTACGCATATTGATGCTGCGCTGGAGCGAATGCGCGATAACGGCGCACCCGCCGATTTACTCAAAACACTGGGATTTTTGCTGAACAATTTACGTGCCATTGATGCCCAACTGGCAACAATTGAATCAGAACAGGCTCAGGCGCTGCCCCATAATAATGACGAAAATGAACTCGCAGATGACAGCCCGCATGGGTTGAGCGATATCTGGCTGCGTCTTAGCCGTCACTTCACGCCGGAATCCGCCCTCTTCCGTCATGCGGTAAGAATGTCACTTGTCTTGTGCTTCGGCTACGCCATCATTCAGATAACCGGGATGCATCACGGGTATTGGATCTTGCTGACAAGTTTATTTGTCTGCCAGCCAAACTATAACGCCACGCGCCACCGCCTGAAGTTAAGGATTATTGGTACGCTGGTGGGTATTGCGATTGGCATTCCTGTGCTGTGGTTTGTGCCGTCACTGGAAGGGCAACTGGTGCTGCTGGTCATTACCGGTGTTCTATTTTTTGCCTTCCGTAACGTGCAATACGCTCATGCAACAATGTTCATTACGCTTCTGGTGCTACTGTGCTTTAACTTGCTGGGTGAAGGTTTTGAAGTGGCATTGCCTCGCGTAATCGATACGCTGATCGGATGTGCCATTGCATGGGCAGCGGTAAGTTACATCTGGCCAGACTGGCGGTTTCGTAATCTGCCCCGAATGCTTGAGCGCGCAACCGATGCTAACTGCCGTTATCTCGATGCTATTCTCGAACAATACCACCAGGGGCGCGATAACCGTCTGGCATATCGTATTGCTCGTCGCGATGCACACAATCGTGATGCAGAGCTGGCGTCGGTGGTGTCGAATATGTCCAGCGAACCGAATGTCACACCGCAAATTCGCGAGGACGCGTTCCGGTTACTGTGCCTTAACCATACGTTTACCAGTTACATTTCTGCCCTCGGTGCACACCGTGAGCAGTTAACTAACCCTGAAATTCTGGCGTTTCTTGATGACGCAGTTTGCTATGTGGATGACGCGCTACATCATCAACCAGCCGATGAAGAACGCGTCAATCAGGCATTAGCTGACCTGAAACAACAGATGCAGCAACTTGAACCACGGGCAGACAGCAAAGAACCTCTGGTTGTACAGCAAGTCGGATTATTGATTGCATTACTACCAGAAATTGGTCGTCTGCAGCGCAGAATTACTCAAGTTCCGCAGGAAACTCCTGTTTCGGCGTAATTGAATCTGCCCATTCTGCAAGCTCCTGGCGGCGTGCCACCGGGAGCGCAGCTTCATGAATACCGAGAATTGCGCCTTCAAGCATAAATAAGATTTTTTCTGTCACCAGACTGTTCTGTTGCCGCAGTCGCAACCAACACATTTTCGCCCCAAGAATACGTAACGCCCGTACATCCTTAATCCCCACTTCCCCAAGAATAGCCTCAAGATGGTAAGACATATTGGGTAAATCTTTCAGCCGTTGCCGGATATTGCGCGTACTTTTCTCTTTAAGCGCAGCGTCCAGAGAATATTTCGACAGGCGCACCAGCTTTTGTTGATTTCGCCATAGGCTTTCATCGACCCGGTAGTAATTGAGGGTAACAAACCGCCCACACTTTTTATATGTCAGCCATACTGGCGGATGTTTTACACAGTATTGTGCACTTTGTTCACAAGCCCGAAGATACAACTCGCCATCAGAAACCATTGCAAATACCGTGTCATCAACGGTCAGACTGTAACTACCAAACAATGATCGATATTCAATGGTGCCCAGCGTAGCCAGGTATTCTTGTGACTTATAGATCCGCTTATAAGAGAAGCTTTTCATAAAATTCCTTTTAAAATCATAATATAAAAGAATGATTCACATTAACGGATCCGTTAAATACGAAAATAGGCAACTTATTATCAAGGGGCAAGATTAATTTAAGTTTTCAGGTCACCAACGACAAAATTTGCGAGGCTCTTTCCGAAATTAGGGTTGATCTTTGTTGCCACCGGATGTACTGTATATTCATACAGTAACTCACAGGGCTGGATTGATTATGTACACTTCAGGCTATGCACATCGTTCTTCGTTGTTCTCATCCGCAGCAAACAAAATTGCGCGTGTCTCCACGGAAAACACAACAGCCGGGCTAATTAGTGAAGTTGTCTATCGCGAAGATCAGCCCATGATGACGCAACTGCTGCTTTTGCCATTGTTGCAGCAACTCGGCCAGCAATCACGTTGGCAACTATGGTTAACACCAAAACAAAAACTGAGTCGTGAATGGGTTCAGGCTGCTGGACTACCTTTAACGAAAGTGATGCAGATAAACCAGCTTTCCCCTTGCCATACAGTGGAATCAATGGTTCGCGCTTTACGCACGGGAAATTACAGCGTGGTGATCGGTTGGTTAACAGATGATCTGACAGAAGAAGAACATGCAGAGCTTGTGGATGCCGCTAATGAAGGTAACGCAATGGGGTTTATTATGCGTCCAGTGAGCACATCCTCTCACGCCACGAGACAACTTTCCGGGGTAAAGATTCACTCTAATTTGTATCATTAAGTAAATTTAGGATTAATCCTGGAACTTTTTTTATCGCCCGTCTGACGATTTCACTCATGGCTAACTTTCCCTGCGGAGGCTTGTCTGAAGCGGTTTCCGCGATTTTATGCTGTAAAGTGTCGTTAACAAAAAAGGTTAAACGCGCCTTATACAAATCTTTTTTTTCATATGCCTGACGGAGTTCACACTTGTAAGTTTTCAACTACGTTGTAGACTTTACATCGCCAGGGGTGCTCGGCATAAGCCGAAGATATCGGTAGAGTTAATATTGAGCAGATCCCCGGTGAAGGATTTAACCGTGTTATCTCGTTGGAGATATTCATGGCGTATTTTGGATGATAACGAGGCGCAAAAAATGAAAAAGACAGCTATCGCGATTGCAGTGGCACTGGCTGGTTTCGCTACCGTAGCGCAGGCCGCTCCGAAAGATAACACCTGGTACACTGGTGCTAAACTGGGCTGGTCCCAGTACCATGACACTGGTTTCATTCCTAACAATGGTCCGACCCACGAAAACCAACTGGGTGCAGGTGCTTTTGGTGGTTACCAGGTTAACCCGTATGTTGGCTTTGAAATGGGTTACGACTGGTTAGGTCGTATGCCGTACAAAGGCGACAACATCAATGGCGCATACAAAGCTCAGGGCGTTCAGCTGACCGCTAAACTGGGTTACCCAATCACTGACGATCTGGACATCTACACTCGTCTGGGTGGTATGGTATGGCGTGCAGACACCAAGGCTAACGTACCTGGTGGCGCATCCTTTAAAGACCACGACACCGGCGTTTCCCCGGTATTCGCAGGTGGTGTTGAGTACGCGATCACTCCTGAAATCGCTACCCGTCTGGAATACCAGTGGACCAACAACATCGGTGACGCACACACCATCGGTACTCGTCCGGACAACGGTCTGCTGAGCCTGGGTGTTTCCTACCGTTTCGGTCAGGGCGAAGCAGCTCCGGTAGTTGCTCCGGCTCCGGCTCCGGCTCCAGAAGTACAGACCAAGCACTTCACTCTGAAGTCTGACGTTCTGTTCAACTTCAACAAAGCAACCCTGAAACCGGAAGGTCAGGCTGCTCTGGATCAGCTGTACAGCCAGCTGAGCAACCTGGATCCGAAAGACGGTTCCGTAGTTGTTCTGGGTTACACTGACCGCATCGGTTCTGATGCTTACAACCAGGGTCTGTCCGAGCGTCGTGCTCAGTCCGTCGTTGATTACCTGATCTCTAAAGGTATCCCGTCTGACAAGATCTCCGCACGTGGTATGGGCGAATCCAACCCGGTTACCGGCAACACCTGTGACAACGTGAAACAACGCGCTGCACTGATTGACTGCCTGGCTCCGGATCGTCGCGTAGAGATCGAAGTTAAAGGCATCAAAGACGTTGTAACTCAGCCGCAGGCTTAAGTTCTCGTCTGGTAAAAAACCCCGCTTCATGCGGGGTTTTTTTCGTCTTCAGTAAAGTAAATAACCCTGGCAAGTTATTCCTTACCCAGTAAGGCCTGCAAATCCTGCTTCAAAGAAGACATTTTATTTGCATATTTCTCTTTGTTTTCCGCATCTTCAATCAGCTGGACAATCGTTTCGGAAAGTGTTTTACCGCGCCGCTGTGCAAGACCTGCCAGCCGTTGCCAGACAATAAATTCCAGATCGATTGATTTCTTACGCGTGTACTGATGTTCCGCATTAAAATGGCGTTTCCGTCTGGCCCGAATTGTCTGCTTCATGCGATTGACCAGCTCTGGATTCATATGCTTGTCAATCCAGCCATTTACCAGCACGGGTTCATTTTCCAGCGATAGCAACACGTCAACGGCTTCCTGGGCGGCACTGGCTTCTACGTAACGGGTAATTAACTCCCCTTCACGGTGTTTCTTCACCAGATACTTCCATTTCCAACCGCTTTCCAGATTTTCAAGTTGTTGATATTTCATAGCGATCTCAATGTTACCGTGTAACTCTTTACAGAATATCAGTTTTTTAACTGTGTGATGAAAAGAATCTCCATCCTGTGAGCTTTCGCGCGCACGACAGGTCTTTTGTCATCGCTTTCCACGTGTGCTGAAGTGCCGGTTACGGTATAATCGCATCTTTGACAACAGACTAAAAAACATCAACTTTGACCATTACGAAACTTGCATGGCGTGACTTAGTGCCTGATACCGAAAGCTATCAGGAAGTATTTGCACAGCCACATTTGATTGACGAAAACGATCCTTTATTCAGTGATACTCAACCGCGACTGCAATTTGCGCTGGAACAGCTACTGCATACGCGAGCATCCTCCTCTTTTATGCTGGCAAAGGCCCCGAATGAGTCTGAGTATCTGAATCTTATTGCCGATGCCGCACGTGCGCTACAAAGCGATGCAGGCCAACTGGTGGGCGGTCATTATGAGATTTCCGGCCACACCATTCGCTTACGTAACGCAGTTAGCGCAGATGATAATTTTGCGACTTTAACGCAGGTTGTCGCTGCCGACTGGGTAGAAGCAGAACAACTCTTTGGCTGCCTGCGCCAGTTTAATGGCGACATTACCTTGCAGCCAGGCCTGGTGCATCAGGCAAATGGCGGTATTCTCATCATCTCTTTGCGTACTCTGCTGGCGCAACCTCTGCTGTGGATGCGGCTGAAAAATATCGTTAACCGCGAATATTTTGACTGGGTAGCGTTTGATGAGTCGCGTCCTCTCCCTGTCTCCGTTCCTTCAATGCCACTGAAGCTGAAAGTCGTTCTGGTCGGCGAACGCGAATCATTGGCCGATTTCCAGGAGATGGAGCCAGAACTCTCTGAGCAGGCTATTTATAGTGAATTTGAAGATACCCTTCAAATTATCGACGCCGAGTCAGTAAGCCAGTGGTGTCGCTGGGTGACGTTCACCGCCAGACATAACCACTTGCCTGCGCCGGGAACTGATGCCTGGCCGGTACTTATCCGCGAAGCCGTCCGCTACACCGGTGAACAAGAAACGCTGCCGCTTAGCCCGCAGTGGATCCTCCGCCAGTGTAAAGAAGTCGCTTCCTTGTGCGATGGCGATACCTTCTCCGGCGAGCAGCTAAACTTAATGCTACAGCAGCGTGAATGGCGCGAAGGTTTCCTCGCCGAACGGATGCAGGATGAGATCCTTCAGGAGCAGATCCTGATTGAAACCGAAGGCGAACGCATCGGGCAAATTAACGCCCTTTCGGTCATCGAATTTCCGGGCCATCCGCGCGCTTTTGGCGAACCTTCTCGCATTAGCTGCGTTGTGCATATAGGCGATGGCGAGTTTACCGATATCGAACGCAAAGCCGAGCTTGGCGGCAACATACACGCTAAAGGGATGATGATCATGCAGGCGTTCCTGATGTCGGAGCTTCAGCTTGAGCAACAGATCCCTTTCTCAGCATCGCTAACTTTTGAGCAGTCATACAGTGAAGTGGACGGCGATAGTGCCTCGATGGCTGAACTCTGCGCCCTGATAAGCGCCCTTGCCGATGTGCCGGTGAATCAGAGTATCGCTATTACGGGTTCAGTCGATCAGTTCGGTCGCGCCCAACCGGTCGGTGGTTTGAATGAGAAAATCGAAGGCTTCTTTGCGATTTGCCAGCAACGTGAGTTAACGGGGAAACAAGGTGTCATTATCCCTACCTCTAACGTTCGCCATTTAAGTCTTCACAGTGAACTTGTGAAAGCGGTAGAGGAAGGCAAATTCACCATCTGGGCAGTAGACGATGTGACTGACGCACTGCCGTTATTATTAAATCTTGTGTGGGATGGCGAAGGCCAGACAACGCTGATGCAAACTATCCAGGAACGTATTGCGCAAGCATCGCAACAGGAAGGACGTCACCGTTTTCCATTGCCATTACGTTGGCTGAACTGGTTTATTCCGAACTGATCGGACTTGTTCAGCGTACACGTGTTAGCTATCCTGCGTGCTTCACTAAAATAAGGCTTACAGAGAACATGGTAGATAAACGCGAATCCTATACAAAAGAAGACCTTCTTGCCTCTGGTCGCGGAGAACTGTTTGGCGCTAAAGGCCCGCAATTGCCAGCACCAAACATGCTGATGATGGATCGAGTGGTCAAAATGACCGAGACCGGCGGTAACTTCGACAAAGGCTATGTCGAAGCAGAACTGGATATCAATCCAGACCTATGGTTCTTCGGCTGCCACTTCATCGGCGATCCGGTAATGCCGGGATGTCTGGGTCTGGATGCGATGTGGCAGCTGGTAGGGTTCTACCTTGGCTGGCTGGGCGGCGAAGGTAAAGGCCGCGCACTGGGTGTAGGCGAAGTGAAGTTCACTGGTCAGGTTCTACCTACCGCGAAAAAAGTGACCTACCGTATTCACTTTAAACGCATTGTTAACCGTCGCTTGATCATGGGTCTGGCAGACGGCGAAGTGCTGGTAGATGGTCGTCTAATCTATACCGCCAGCGACCTGAAAGTCGGTCTGTTCCAGGATACTTCTGCATTCTGATTTAAATCAGGCTACATATTAAAGGCGAAACCTCCGCATTGCGGAGGTTTCTTTTTAAAGAGACAGAATCAGGCCATTACTACCCTGTCCGCCATGGCTTCTCGCCAGCCTCCCAGCCATTGTGACCTTTGATTCAGCGTCTGATAGGGACACATTTCTTTTGAGCGTCCGGCGATGCCGGCCTGATAACCACGTTGATGTGCCCGTTCCAGGCGATCTCGTTTTTGTCTCTTCATGCCTCGTTTCCCTCATACTGGTTTCTGGTGGAAAAGAAAACAGTGATTACTAAATGTGCAATCACAGTTAAGCAATACCGCGAATCATAACTGCCGTCAATGCGCAAAATTCACGCCACTGTCATATTTGTGAGCCATACAGGCATGTTGGTTGTACAAAAAATGTGAAGCGGAACAAGTTTTTCTCGATGGATTAAACAAAAAAACCGCCTCAGGCTACATGCCGGAGACGGTTATATTTACAAATATTTATAATTAAGGTAGACGCTTTATCTCTTGCGCAATAGCAGTGGCTTCCTGACTCCAGACACTGGCCAGCACTTTGACCATTTCATCGTAGCCATCCTGATTTTGCACCCCTTCCAGACGGAACGGTCGTTTGATCAATTGTCCCTGGTGGTTCAACAGCCACTCGCCACTGACAATGACCTTGCCATCATAGCGACCGTTAAACTCCGTTACGGTTACGTTGAGCGTGTCCTGGGCGCTTCCCAGAGGCTGGGAAGCAACCACCCAACCGGGGAGTTGCGTACTCAGATTAGCAACCAGGGTGTTGCGCAACTGTTGATCCAGCGGGCTGGCCCACAGGTTGTTGTTGGCAATCACATACTTCACATCACTGGTCTGATAAACCACCCCATTCCCCGCCAGATAGTCTGGAACAACGACTTGCTCTACCCATAACAGGCGATTGCCCTGGCTGGCGGTACTTTGCGTACCGCTCTGCACAACAGGTAACTGGTAATAGTTTTTATTGATCTCGCCGGAGCTGCATCCGGCCAGCCACAGTGCCGCAATCGTCACTAGCCACTTTTTCATTGTTTCGCCCTCTTCGGCTCTGGATCTTTTTTGTCCTTCGCTTCAAATACCAGCGCGTTACTCTTCTCATTAAGCGTTTTCAGCACCGGTTGCAGTTCACGCAACACCTGATCAAGCCGCTGCATATCCGCCACCATCTTGTTGTAGGCTGCGGAGCCAGGCTGGAAGCCCTGCATACTGCGATTCAGCTCACGCAACGTTGACTGCATATCCGTCGGCAACTGCTGCATCGACTGGCTGGCAAGGATCTTGTTCATACTATCCAGCGTCGCTTGCAGGTTTTTCATCGTGCGCTGGCTTTCAGACAGCGTACTGGTCGCCTGCTCAATCATCGGATTCAACGGCAGCTTGTTGATCTTATCTAATGCTTCCATCAGACGTTGCTGGATTTGCGCCAGACCGCCGCTAACGGTCGGGATAATCTGATAACCATTAAATTCACGAATACCGGTTATTGCTGGCGTATTTGGATAGAAATCGAGATCAACATAGAGCGCGCCAGTGACCAGATTTCCGGTCTTCAGCGATCCGCGTAAACCACGTTTCAACAACTCTCCAAGGTGCTTAACGACATCCGCATTTTCGCCAAGCTGCATTTTCAGCCGTTCCGGTTCAATGCGAATAAGTACCGGAATACGGTAATCATCATTAAATGTCTGACGCATATTCGGCGCAAAGAAAGGTACTTTACTTACTGTACCCAGGCGAATACCCCGGAATTCTACCGGAGCGCCAGGCTGCAAGCCTCGTACCGAATCTTTAAAGAACATCAGATAGTCAATGTGATCGGTGTATAGCGAATCCTGAATGCTCTTCTGGTCGTCATACAAAACGAATGCGGTTTTCGGCGCAACAGGCTGCCCTAAATCCAGACCTTCCGGCACGTCAAAGCTGACGCCGCCGCTGAGTAGCGTTGTCAACGAGCCCATCTCTACGCGCATTCCCGCTGACGTCAGATCAACCGCAATGCCACTATCTTTCCAGAAACGAACATTGCCGGTCACCAACCGGTCATAAGGCGCATTGATGAACAGTTGATAGCTGATATTGCGTTTTTGCGTATCGAAGGTGCTGGTTTCAACCGAACCTACCCGATAGCCACGGAACAGCACCGGATCTCCCGGCGAGAGTTGTCCGGCTTTTTTGCTATCAAGAATCACACGAATACCTTTCGCATCAGGCGGTGCCAGCGGTGGCGAATCGAGCAAATCATAACTTGCCTGTTTGCTGCCTTTCGCCCCCGGTTGCAGTTCGATATACACACCGGAAAGCAGTGTGCCCAGGCCACTAATACCTTCTCGACCTATCTGCGGTTTTACCACCCAGAAGACGGTATCTTTATGCAGCAGCTTCTCCATACCGGCATTCAGGCGCGCTTTGATTTCAACGTGCGTCAAATCATCGGCTAGCGTTGCGCTCTCGACCACGCCGACGTCAACACTACGGCTTTTAATGGTAGTCTTGCCGCCCTCAATCCCTTCCGCATTCGCGGTGATCAGGGTAACTTCCGGCCCCTGATGACTGTAATGATAAAAAAGAACCCACGCCCCTATAAGCGCCGTGACGATAGGAAATATCCACACGGGAGACCAGTTCTTCACTTTCTGGATTTTGGCTTCCCCATTATTAGATTCCATACTGTCAGGACTCCTCATGCACTGATTCAGGTTGACGATCCCACGACAAGCGTGGATCAAACGTCATCGCAGAAAACATTGTCATTATGACGACTAAAGCAAACATTAACGCACCCATTGCCGGATAAATACTCATTAAACCTCCCATACGCACCAGCGCCGAGAGCACCGCAATCACGAAAACGTCAATCATCGACCAGCGGCCTACAAACTCAACAACTTCATAAATTAAATGCATTCTTTCGCTGTCACGCTTGCCGTGCCCTTTGGCATCCCAGCACAACCATGCGATGGCGATCATCTTTAACGTTGGCACCATGATACTGGCTAAAAAGATAACCGCAGCAACAGGGTAAGAACCTTCACTCCACAACAGGATGACCCCGGCGAGAATCGTCGACGGCATCTTCGAACCTAATAAATCGGTCACCATGATGGGTAATAGATTAGCCGGGAGATACAGCATGATGGACGTAACAAGCAGCGCCAGCGTCCATTGCAGGCTATTTCTGCGCCGAACGTATCCTTTCGTGCCGCAACGCGGGCACACCGTTTCATCGGCGGGAAGGATCGCCGTACAGCAAGAGCAAGAGCGCAATCCTTGTCGGATACCCGTAATGCCCGGTTTTAACGGCTTAAGTAGTTCTGGCATCGGCGCAATATCATCCCACAACCAGCGACGATCAACGCACTGGAAGGCGCGCAGTTGCAGCACACAAAATAAACACCAGGGGAGAAAACTGCTGCCCACACCAATACTGCCGTAGGCCATCAGTTTGACGAAACTGACCAGCACACCCGCGAGGAAAATCTCTGCCATTCCCCAGGTTTTGAGTTGAAAGAGCACCCGTGCCAGTTGCTCTTTCAGACGTACCGGTAATTCGGCGCGATTCACCAGAAGCAGAATGGTAATCAGGCAAAATGCAGGAACCAGTTGCACAAACAACAAGAAAAAAGTGCCGAGGCTGGCGTAGTCCTCAGAAAACAGCACGCCCGGAATTTCCAGTAATGTAATTTCACTGGTAACTCCTGCGACGTTCATATTCACAAAAGGGAATAAGTTGGACAGCAACAGCATGAACAGTGCGGCCAACGCATAGGCGGTAGGACGCTGCCGGGGCGCGTCCCACGCAACGGTTAACGTTGTACCACACCGAGGACATGCCGCTTTCTGACCATGCTCAAGGTGGGGTAATTCCACCAGCATGTCACACTGCGAGCATAAGATATGCTTCGCGGCATGATGATGTTCGCACATTGGTACTCCTTAATGATGCGCTATTCTACAGATTGCTGACAAAGTGTCCTTTTTTCATGCCGGATGCAGCATAGGTGCCTTTACCGGTCTGAGAGAATACAAATAGTTTCCCCCATGCCTGATAAGCGTAGCGCATCAGGCAATTTTACCTTTGTCATCAGCCTCTATATCAATCAACTGTTTTGCGATCAGCCACCATTTTTTAACGCTTCAAGATACTCCCAGCGTTCAAAAGCCTGCTCCAACTCCTGCTCCGCAGCAGCCAGATCAGCGAGCACTTTTTGCGTATGTTCATGAGACTGGCTGAAGAAGGAGGCATCCGCCACCTGCGCCTGTAAGGCTTCCAGCTTCGATTCCAGATCTTCAAGCAATTGAGGAAGCTGTTCCAGTTCGCGCTGCAATTTATAGCTTAGTTTGCTAGTGTTGCGTTTTACAGTTTCTGTTTTTGGCGCTGCCGCTTCTTCGGTTTTTTTCACCACAGGCTGTTTAAGCGCCACATACTGTTCTTGCTGACCACGGGCATCATGATAACCGCCAACATAACGACCAATTTTGCCGCCGCCTTCGAAAATCCAGCATTCTGTAACGGTGTTATCGACAAACTGACGATCGTGGCTTACTAACAACACTGTCCCCTGGTAGCTGTCGATTAGCTCTTCAAGCAGTTCGAGCGTTTCGACGTCAAGGTCGTTGGTCGGTTCGTCGAGGATCAGTAAATTGCTTGGCTTAAGGAACAAGCGCGCCAGCAGCAGACGGTTACGTTCCCCGCCAGAAAGCGCACGCACCGGCGTCATCGCTCGTTTCGGATGGAACAGGAAGTCCTGCAAATAGCCCAGCACGTGGCGTGGTTTACCGTTAACCATCACCTCTTGCTTACCTTCTGCCAGGTTATCCATTACCGTTTTATCGGGATCGAGTTCCGCGCGGTGTTGGTCGAAGTAAGCCACTTCCAGTTTGGTGCCGACATGAATACGCCCGCTGTCCGCTTGAAGTTGACCGAGCATCAGTTTCAGTAGCGTGGTTTTACCACAGCCATTCGGGCCAATCAGGGCAATTTTGTCGCCACGTTGAACCTGGGCAGAAAAATCTTTCACCAGTTGCTTGCCGTCAACCTGGTAGCAAACGTCTTCCATTTCGAAAACGATCTTACCGGAGCGGCTGGCCTCTTCCACCTGCATCTTTGCCGTACCCATTACCTCGCGGCGTTGGCTACGTTCACGACGCATCGCTTTCAATGCACGCACGCGACCTTCGTTACGGGTACGACGCGCTTTGATCCCCTGACGGATCCACACCTCTTCCTGCGCCAGTTTGCGGTCGAACTCGGCGTTTTGCAGCTCTTCCACGCGCAGGGCTTCTTCTTTTTCCAGTAAATACTGGTCGTAATTCCCTGGATAGGTCACCAGCTTGCCGCGATCGAGATCAACAATACGCGTCGCCATATTGCGAATAAACGAACGATCGTGGGAGATAAAAATAATCGTCCCGTTAAAGGTTTTCAGGAAACCTTCGAGCCAGTCGATGGTTTCGATATCCAGGTGGTTCGTCGGTTCGTCAAGCAGTAACACGCGCGGATTGCTCACCAGCGCGCGTCCCAACGCCGCTTTACGCAACCAACCGCCGGAAAGTGACGACAGCGCAACGTTAGGATCTAACCCCAGTTGCGCCAGCACTTCGTTGATGCGGTTTTCCAGCTGCCACAGGTTGTGGTGATCCAGCTGTTCCTGAACCTTCGCCAGTTCGTTGAGATTTTTCTCGCTCGGGTCGTTCATCACCAGGCGCGAAATATCGTGATAGCGTTTCAGATATTCCGCTTGTTCTTCAATGCCTTCGGCAACGAAATCATAAACGCTGCCCTCGACGTTACGCGGCGGATCTTGTTGCAAACGCGCAACGATCAAATCTTGCTCATAGATTATCCGACCGTCATCCAGCCCCTGTTCACGGTTGAGGATTTTCATTAACGTCGATTTGCCTGCGCCGTTACGGCCCACCAGACAAACACGTTCGTTATCTTCGATGTGCAATTCTGCGTTATCGAGAAGCGGCGCGTCGCTGAACGACAGCCATGCGCCATGCATACTGATTAATGACATTACTATTCCTTTCAGGCTGCGGTAATCAGCCAGCAGTTGTGGATCTGGCGGTTACGGGCGAAATCCTGGGAGAGCGTTTTTTGCGTAATTTCTTGTGCTTTCAGCCCCAGTTTTGCCAGACCGTCGAGATCCATACGGAAGCCACGTTTGTTGTTCGAGAACATGATAGTCCCACCTGCGCGCAGCAGGCGCTTCAGATCTTTCATCAGAGCCAGATGATCGCGCTGAACATCAAACGCATCTTCCATTCGTTTTGAGTTAGAGAAGGTTGGCGGATCGATAAAGATCAGATCGAACTGTTCATTAGCTTCACGCAACCACGCCAGGCAATCGGCCTGAATCAGGCGATGCGCACGACCGGTTAAGCCATTCAGACGCAGGTTGCGTTCTGCCCACTCCAGATAAGTACGCGACATATCCACCGTGGTGGTGCTGCGCGCACCGCCTAAGCCCGCGTGCACGGTGGCGCTACCGGTATAGGAGAAAAGGTTGAGGAAATCTTTGCCTTTACTCATCTGACCGAGCATACGACGGGCGATACGGTGATCGAGGAACAAACCCGTATCGAGGTAATCCGTCAGGTTCACCCACAGGTGCGCGTTATATTCGGTGACTTCAATAAACTCGCCCTTCTCGCCCAGTTTCTGATACTGATTTTTGCCTTTCTGGCGTTCACGGGTTTTCAGCACCAGTTTGTTTGGCGCAATCCCCAGTACCGAAATGGTCGCAGCGATAATATCGAACAGACGTTGACGCGCTTTGTGCGCATCGATGGTCTTCGGCGGCGCGTACTCCTGCACGACCACCCAGTCGGCGTAGCGGTCAACAGCGACGTTGTATTCCGGCAAATCGGCGTCATACAGACGATAACATTCAATCCCTTCCTGACGCGCCCATTTTTCGAATTTCTTCAGGTTCTTACGCAGACGGTTGGCGTAATCTTCCGCCACCATCGCCGGTTTGCTGTCCGGAGTACTTTCAGCAACGTGGTAATTTTTCTGCACGCAGTCCAGCGGGCCATTTTTCGCCTTGTACTGTTTGTCTGCGCGCAATTGCAGACAACTTAACAAATCCGGTGAGGCGCTGAATAAAGAGAGATTCCAGCCACCGAACTGGTTTTTCATGATTCGACCCAACAGACTATGCAGCGCAATCAGCGCCGGTTCGCTGTCCAGACGCTCGCCGTACGGCGGGTTGCTCAGTACTGTACCATACGGTCCTTTTGGCAGCGGATTGGTCAGTTGCGCGACATCTTTCACGTCAAAAGTGATCAGTTCGCCAATCCCCGCCAGGCGGGCGTTAGTACGCGCACGTTGAATCACCCGCGCATCGCTGTCGGAACCGTAGAAATGAGAGCTGTATTCTGCCAGACCTTTACGAGCACGAGTTTGCGCTTCCGCTTTCACTTCCTGCCAGATGGCTTCGTCGTGCTGCGCCCAGCCGCTAAAGCCCCAACGCCCACGGTGCAAGCCCGGCGCGCGGTCGGTCGCCAGCATCGCTGCTTCAATCAGCAACGTACCGGAACCACACATCGGGTCAAGCAGTGGTGTTCCTGGCTGCCAGCCGGATCGCATCACAATGGCAGCCGCCAGTGTTTCTTTGATTGGCGCAATACCGGCATGGTCACGATAACCACGCAGATGCAAACCATCACCACTTAAGTCGAGAGCGATACTGGCGGTTTCTTTATGTAGCCAGACATTAACGCGGATATCCGGCGCATCGCGATCAACATTTGGTCGCGGCAGATTTTTACGCGTGAAAGCATCAACAATTGCGTCTTTAACTTTCATCGCGCCGTACTGGCTGTTGCGGATAGTGTCATTCAGACCGCTAAAGTGGACAGCAAAGGTCGCGCCAGGATTAAACATCTCTGTCCAGTTGATCGCCTGAACGCCGAGATAGAGGTCTAAATCGCTGTAAACCTTACACTCGCCCAGCGGCAACATAATACGCGAGGCCAGGCGGCTCCACATCAGGCTCTGGTATACAAGCCGCGTGTCGCCCTTGAAATGGACCCCACCCTGAACCACCTGGCATTCAACGGCCCCCAGGTTTTCCAGTTCAGTTTTTAACAGCTCTTCCAGCCCACGGGCCGTACTGGCAAACAGAGAATTCATATCGTCACTTTTACTCTAAGAAAATTGTTGCGCATTATAGCTAATAAGTCCGTCATGTCATAAAGTTGAGGGCTTATTTTCATTTGGGGACCGCACCGTGGCGACATTAACCCGGCTTTTTATTCATCCTGTTAAATCCATGCGTGGCATCGGTCTGACACACGCTCTTGCAGATATCAGCGGGCTGGCCTTCGATCGCATTTTTATGCTGACAGAACCTGACGGTACGTTTATTACCGCTCGTCAGTTTCCGCAAATGGTACGGTTTACCCCTTCTCCCGTGCATGACGGCTTACATCTCACCGCGCCCGATGGTAGCAGCGCGTGGGTCCGCTTTGCCGATTTCGCCAAACAGGACGCACCAACGGAAGTGTGGGGTAACCATTTTACTGCGCGCATTGCGCCAGATGAGATTAACAAATGGTTAAGCGGATTTTTCTCCCGCGACGTGCAATTGCGCTGGGTGGGGCCGCAGATGACGCGGCGCGTAAAACGCCACAACACTGTACCCCTGTCATTCGCTGATGGCTATCCGTATCTGCTCGTCAATGAAGCTTCATTGCGCGATCTCCAACAACGCTGTCCGGCAAGTGTCAAAATGGAACAATTCCGCCCCAATCTGGTTGTTTCTGGCGTAGCCGCGTGGGAAGAAGACACCTGGAAAGTGATTCGTATTGGCGATGTGGTGTTCGATGTGGTGAAACCGTGTAGCCGTTGTATTTTCACCACCGTTAGCCCGGAAAAAGGGCAAAAGCATCCGGCTGGCGAACCATTAAAAACGCTGCAATCTTTCCGTACAGCCCAGGATAACGGCGATGTCGATTTCGGTCAAAACTTAATTGCCCGTAACAGTGGTGTTATCCGTGTTGGCGATGAGGTGGAAATCCTGGCGACAGCACCGGCAAAAGTCTACGGTGCGGCCGCAACGGACGATACTTTCCCTGCGCCCCAACAACCGAATGCGAATGTTGATATCAACTGGCAAGGGCGGGCATTTCGCGGTAATAACCAACAGGTACTGCTGGAACAATTAGAAAATCAAGGGATTCGTATTCCCTATTCTTGCCGTGCCGGCATATGTGGAAGTTGTCGTGTTCAGCTTCTCGAAGGCGAAGTCACCCCGCTGAAAAAATCAGCTATGAGCGACGATGGAACAATTCTTTGCTGTAGTTGCGTACCGAAGACTGCATTGAAACTGAAAAGTTAAACGGCTTGTTCAAGGCTGACGCTGTCATAACTCACATGCGGTCTCAGCCTGTCATTCATAATTTTGATGGCATCACCCAGTTGCATGGCGCGCCCGGCGATAATGACGCAAGGTTGCGCCAGCAGGCACAGTGCGGCATTTTCGCCAGATTCAATAACCAGTAAATTGACCTGCTCATTGGTGTCGCTTAACCAGACACAGGCAGCATCACCTGACGCTGGTGCCCACATTTCGCCATGAGAAACAAAATGCCAGCTTTTCGGCATTTGCGGTTTGAGATAACGAATCGCTACCAGTGCATTAAGCACCAGTTCAGCTTTTTGTTCTTTTGATAAGTTAAGATCGCGGCATTTTTCTTCAAACGTGAAATAGAGCGCGGCGTCATCAACGCAAAATCCCGCAGGAGAAAAAGCATCCGGCGTCAACATTTTACGTGCAAAACGTGAGCGAAACAGCATACCATTGGCTAAATCAAGCATCATTCGATCATGCTCTTCATCGTAATACCAACGCCAGTTATCGTCTGGTTTAATTCGCATATGCCTCTCCTCTACCCTATAAATTCACTGCAACACATTCCATTGTCGCTTTGCTTAATAACCTCAACAAGAAAAGTACAAAATGTCTAAATAAGTAACAGGAATGAATATAAAACAACCAGGGCTGAAAATAAAGCCCTGATTATCTTATAAAGAGAAAGTGAAAGAAATAATTAGATATGAGTAACGATTTCTTTAATCAGCGGCGGCCCTTTAAAAATAAAACCAGAATAAATTTGCACCAGTGAGGCCCCTGCGGCTATCTTCTCACGGGCAGCGATAACCGAGTCAATACCACCAACACCAATGATCGGTAAACGACCATTTAATTCCTGCGACAAGCGGCGAATAATTTCTGTGCTTTTTAATTGTAACGGACGACCACTTAAGCCACCGGTTTGCTCGCAATTTTTCATTCCCTGAACTAAAGAACGATCGAGGGTGGTATTAGTCGCAATAACGCCATCAATATTATGGCGTACCAAACTATCGGCCACCTGGATCAACTCCTCTTCAGAAAGATCCGGCGCGATCTTCACTGCGATCGGCACATATTTATGGTGCATCGCTTGCAAATCATTTTGCTTATTTTTAATTGCCGTTAATAAATCATCCAGTGCTTCGCCATATTGCAGAGTACGTAATCCTGGGGTATTCGGTGATGAAATATTGATGGCGATATATCCTGCATAGGCGTAGATTTTCTCCATACAAATCAGATAGTCATCTTTGCCTTGCTCAACCGGTGTATCTTTATTTTTACCGATATTAATTCCCAGAACGCCATCATAATGTGCTTTTTTAACGTTCTCAACGAGGTTATCAACGCCGAGGTTATTAAAGCCCATACGGTTGATCAAACCTTCAGCATCCACCAGGCGGAAGAGACGTGGCTTGTCATTTCCTGGTTGTGGACGAGGGGTGACAGTGCCGATCTCGATCGATCCAAATCCCATTGCGCCTAAAGCGTCAATACACTCCCCGTCTTTATCAAGACCGGCAGCCAGACCAAGCGGATTTTTAAAGGTCAGTCCCATGCAGTTAACCGGTTTCGCTGGAACGTTCTGTCGAACAAGTGCTTCAAACGGCGTTCCGGTAATGCGACGTAATTGCTGAAAAGTAAACTCATGAGCGCGCTCAGGATCGAGCTGGAAAAGGGCTTTACGAACGAAGGGGTAGTACATGAACTCTCCTGGATTCCCGGTGTGCAAACCGGGTGCGTATTATGTGCGAGTTCGGATCAAAAGGGAATTGACCTGTGGCAAAAAAAGCGCAAACGTTTTCTGAACCTGTTTTAGGGCAGATTTTGCTCCTTCTTTTCACTCAAACCGCCGTAATCATTTATCGTCCGCCAGGAGACCTGGCACTGTGCCACTGACTGGCACCAACTTGTCTGACGCTGACTTTTAGGAGCCACAACCCCCGCGTTGCTTAGCGGTTGACCATTTACGCTAACCTGAATCAAGTTGATGTAGTAAGGCGTGGGGTTAATCAGTTGCACCCCCTGCGAAGTCCGTGACCAGCGTAATTGTTGATAAGCCTCCAACGGATCGCCTTGCAAACCTTCGGGTCGCCAGAACAGTTTAAATACTGAACGCATCGCCACTTTCACGCTTTGATTTTCCACTTTGCCAGAAGGCACGCTGGCAATGCTTAATTCGAATAGCGTTTCACGATCCGCAGGTAATAAATTGCTTTCAGTTTTCAGCAAGCGCAACGTTCCTGTGGTTCCCGGCTTCAACAGAAAAAGCGGCGGAGCTGCCAGTAATGGTGCTGATGTGGCAGGTGCATCTCCCCCCGCCCAGCGTACAGGGCGATTAATTTTACTGTTGATAAGCCAGGATTCCTGACTGGTATTGGTCAGTGAAATCGAAATCGATTCTCTGTCAGCAGGAAAGACAAATCGCGTTCCCCCAACCACAACCCCCGCCTGTAACTCTCCCGCTACCAGCAGGAGTAAGACGACAAAAATAGACAGCGCAAATCTGTTCCAGATATTAGTCATAATGAAGTACAAATGTCGCGCTGGCACTCACATTGCCCGACTGCACACCGCCACCGACAGGTCGCAGTTGCGCATAAAACGTTAATGGCACATTACCGCTATGTAAGCTGTAGTCTTTGCTCGCCTGATTAAGCGGTATCAATATTTTCGCATCATCCAGAATCGCAATAGCCAGCCCACTGGCTGCATCCGTACCACTTTCAATGGACAGCATTTCGCTCTGCATTCCGTCGGGTATTCCTGAAAAGGTGACGTCTACCGTGCTGACATCTGTTCCGCAATCCTGCAAATTAATCATGAAAGATTTCTCCGGACCATAATTCCCATGAGAAAAACGCGTCAGCGAGACATCACCTAACGGTACATTAATTTGCTTGCTATCCTGTGCCAGTACGCACGTGTTACGGCGAAACGATCCACTGATGTTTACCGTGCCATCATGAGCAAACACCGTGCCGCCTCCCGTTAATCCCAGCAAGCACAGAATCAAGATTATCCGTTTCAACATCACTCCTTCACTGGTAAACCAGATCAAAATACAGGACAGCAGTCGCATTACCGCCCGTTGCTCCCGTCTTTGTAGACTTGTAACGCAGTTGATACTTGAGTGTGTTATCCCCTGCTTTTAAGGGGGTGAGCGGCTGTACCTGGTTGAGCGGGATTTCTTGCTGGGTTTGTGCATCGATAATTTGCACGGCAATCCCCGTTGCCATTCCACCGCTTCCGCCTGAGTCGGTTAATTTGAGTAATGTCGGTGCAAGGGAATCAGCTTCGCCGCTAAAAAGGACATCCGCGCCAGTAATACCAGCGGCACAGCCGGTAATATCAATATTCAAATCAGCAGCAGTGCTTACGGTATTCGCGGTCTGAAAATCGCTGATATTAAAATCACCAATATGGATATTTTGTAATGCGCTTTTAGTAGAGACATCGCAGCCCTGATCGACCACATTGCCATAAATATGCATACTGACCTGCTCAGGTCCAGCCGTCCCGACATGTGCATTAAGCAGAGTCAACGACAAGACAACGTACTGAATTATTGTATTTTTCTTCATGTATTCACGCGTCAGTCAAAGTTTATTCTTACCGTCGCCGTGGCTTCAAAGCGCCCGGTTTCCGGTGGTACGCCCGTCGTGCTGACCGGATAAACATTCATTCGCGCGATACTGTCCGCATCATCAGGAATTGAGAGCGGTAGCGTTCCTCCTGCCGGGGAAATAATATTGTTCTGGCTGTCAGTGACTACAACACCGACACCGGGACGTGAAGTCTTAATCGCCTGGGGATAATTGGGATCGCTGGTTGCCGTCAGACTTAAATTAACGTTAACCAGTCCGGAGTTTCCGGTATTACACCTGACAGGAATCGATAGACCTGCGGTATTGGCTCCCAGTGGTTTATGACCCACAACCCGAAAGTTAGCGGCAAATACATCCCCCAAATCCACTTCGATGGTCTCTCCGGCGTTAACAGAGCATGATTCCAAAGAATTGATAGTACCTGACAGGTAATACACCAGAACCGGTGTACCTGTGGCCGTACAGGAATTACCTGCGGGTATGTTGTAACATTCGAATAATCGCGCCAGCGCCATCGGCGGAATGGTTACCGAACCGACAAACGGCTGTAATATTTTCAGGGAAAAACTCCCGCTATTGCCGCTTGCTCCCTGGCCACCTAATCGTTGCCCACCAGGATCGCAAATATGCCATCGGTTGTCAGACCCTGTACCAATATTTTCAAACGGTACTGCAGTTGGAGAATTCCCTTTCACCTGGAGCAATACCTTAGCCGCCAGATAGTCGTTGATTTTGTACCAGCTGTCGCCTAAATAGGGTAACGGTGAATCAGCAGCGAATGCCCACAGACCACTTCTGACATTGTCTTTATCGCAATCACAGGAAACATAATAATCATTCGATTCGTTCCACTGATAAAATTTATCTTTGACCACTCCTGCTGTATTTTCTTCTTCGTCGAGAGTTTTAACGCCAAAATTAACGCCAATATAAGGGTTCCCCTGCGTAACATGGCACTGTCCGGTATAAGCAGCGGCTTGAGCGCCCCAAAGTATTAACACGGCAGCAAAAATCAGTCGTAATAATGAAATAGAATTTATCTGCATATGGCCTCCATACGCGTAATCGCTGAGTTAATTTGCTGTTCGGTTAGTTGATAACTTATTCGGCAAGCCTGATCGGAAGCTTCGCCCCAGCGTACGGTTATCGTTCCCTTCGCCGGTAAACCTGACATATAGAGCGAACCATCATCATCAATAATGCCGCTATTTGTCTGTACGCCATCCAGTGTTGCCATCGCGCCAAAGCGCAGCGGCATACCCTGCTTTGATGTTTTCATTAATACTCTGGCCCCAACATGAGCACTGAATTGCGCCAATACCAGCGCCCCTTTGGTGGGCACCACGTTTACCACTGCATTTTCAATATCCACATTACGTCTCAACGACGCGGCATCGAGCGCAATGCGATTTTCCCGGTAAGAAGTGGCATAAGGGACAACGGTATAGCCGCGCCAGTCGGTTTTCAGGCCAGTGCTGTTTGCCACTCGGGTATTTTCTGCGCCCGGAGCAGCAATCAAAACATTTGTTTCACCCAATGATTGACCCAACGTAATACCGTGCGAATGGGCAACTAAGCCGCCTGAAAGTGCATAATTAAGCTGTTGCTGTCGGGCATTATCGCTGTAGTTATATCCCACTCTGGCATCACCAAACGCACCCTTGTAATCCATGCTGGCGCTGCCGTTGGCGGTTTTTCCTTCGCTGTTATAACCCTGTTGCACGCTATAACTCAGATTACCGTCGTCGAGTAATGTCTCCGTTAAACCCAGGTTTTGCGTTATATGTCCCTCGTTATCGACGCTGGTATTTGAGGTCACCCAGGCGTAATTCTTTTTCGCGGTATAGCTATCATTAGTCTTTGGAAGCAATAAACTGAACGGTAAGGAAAAATTCAGCGCAAATACCTGGTCGGCTTCAGGCTGGCCACGTGATTTACTGTAGTTCCACGATAGTCCCAGGGAAACATCTTTAATTTGCGTGTTATAACCAAACTGTAATAACCGATCCTGTTGATTCGTATGCCAGTATGTCTGCTGACTGCCGCTTAAATAAAACGAACCGTACTCGCCTAATTGCTGGGAGATATTGAGCTGAAGTTTGCCGCGTTTGGTGTAATACAAATTGTAATAACGCGACCACATCGGCGTGTCTTCGTCATCACCGTCATTAAATTCGTAACCATCCATGTGTTTATACATGGTGTCGGAAAGTGTGTAGAAACCGGAAGTAGAATAGCGATAGCCCATCAACTGAAAATTAGTGCCAAACTGGTTAAGCGTTTTGGCATACAGGAAACGATACGACTGACCTTTATGTTCACTTTGATCTGCCAGTGTACTCTTCGCCTGGGTTGCATCGAACGAAATTGCCCCGAAATCGCCGAGGTTAAACCCCATGCCAAACATCGCAGCACGGTAATATTCAGCATATTGCCCACCGCCATACCAGGTCATTCCCCACGGCCCACCCCATTGCAGCGTAGCCTGAGCAAATTTACTTTCTTGTTGGTCATTGCTATTGGTTCTGTATTTCGCCAGTGTCACCGCGTATTTGATTCGCCCCTGACGCTGGAGCAATGGCACGCTGGAAAAAGGTACGCTGTAACTATTGACGCTGCCGTCAGCTTCTTTAATTTCAACCAGCAAATCACCACTAGACGACGTGGAATAGAGATCACTAATTTCAAAAGCACCAGGCGAAACATAGGTTTGGTAGATGGTATAGCCGTTTTGTTTAATTGTTATCTGAGCATTGCTTTTTGCGATACCACGCACCACTGGCGCAAAGCCTTTCAAACTGTCTGGCAGCATATTGTCATCTGACGCCAGTTGCACGCCACGAAAGCTGACGCTATCGAAAAAATCGCCTGCTGTATAATCATCACCCACGGTCAATTCACCTTTTAATGGAATAACTGCCCGCTGCAGGTAGCTGCTGAGATTCTTCCATTCTGCGGGTTGTCCGCTACTACGACTCCATGTTGAATTGTTGCGCAATCTCCACGAACCTAAATTCACGCCACTGTTTAAATTCAGAAAATAGCTGTCACCAGAATCACTGCTTGTACTGCTGTGAATGCTGTTAGCACCGCTAAATGAATATCCCAGTAATAGCGCGTTGATCCCTTCATCCCAACGTTCAGGGGGAACGTAGCCACGAGCGTTACTTTTGATGGCGATTTGCGGTACTGAAATTTCCAGACGGAGTTTATTCACATCAAAGGTCACGCTGGCATCGGGAATAATTTCCGTCAACGGCGCGCACGCTTGTTTGTCCAGTTGTTTAAAAGCCGGAAACGCGTCAGTATTCACGCCCATTGCATCCAGGCTTTCAGTCGTTAAACAGGCAGCAATCCCCTTCTCTGGCGTTATCTCAACAAAATTGACGTTGCGCGTATCTACAATTGTCTGGTTCAGAACAATATCGACACGATAAACCCCTGGCGTTATTTTTTGTCCTTTTTCGAAACGGGACAAATCGGCCACCATTGAGGGATCATCTTTGAAAAAGGCAGGATCGAACCAGGTTTCAGCTTGTGCATTGAACGCCGCCGACACAAACACCACCAGCCCACCAATAAACGATGGCACTCCACCAGAGCTTAACAGGCTGTGTTGTCGTTGAGTTCTATGCATCTCGCTCTCTTAACTGAAGACGACTTACGATTTACAGTTGAGTTGCGGCGTTTCCGCCCCATAGTCATTGATTGTTTGGTACGTTACGCTGCTGTTTTTGGCTCCCTTAGGCAGAGAGAATTGATATTTATCAACGGGGGAGATCATTTGATTTTTAACCGTTTTCCCACCTATTTTCAGGTTTGTAAGGGTAATGAAGTAAGGCGTTGGATTACTGACTGTAATCACGTCGGCTGACGAGGTGCAACGCAGTTTTGCCGGAGCCTCACTAACGGAATACGGTAAACCTTTTGGCCGCCAGAACAGTTTGATAACACTTTGCGTGGCAATCTTCAGGGTATTGCCCTCTTCCCGCTTTGTTGTGGCAGGAACGGCACGCACACTGGTATAGAAAAGGCTTTCCCTGTCTTTTGCTAACGGTGCACCAATATACATAATGCGTAACAGATTCTCATTTGCCGGATTCAGCACAAATAGCGGTGGCGTAATAATAAAATCTGCTGATTTTTTATTATCCGGCGTCATCACCCATGACTGAATAAGATAAGAAACATCAGGACTGGTGTTACGCACGCCAAGTGAAATTTGTTCTTCACTTTCAGAATAAACCAGACGCGTGGCGGCAAGTCCTACTCCACCTTTACCTGCGGCCCAGACGGACATACAGTTTAGTAATATTACCGTTAAACTTACGGTCACAATTCCCTTTGTTATGCAAGTTTTCATAAATAGGTGCTCTTAAAAAATATGAATATCCCCTCCAGAATACTGGAGGGGTACTAATTAATAAAACAATTAATGAGTTCTATTAATAATAGTTAATATGGAAATCAGTTACCGCATTAACATTACCTGAAGTCGCTTTACCCGTAGCGATATAATCAACTTTAAAGGTCACTGTTTGCTCAGCAGAATCCGCTAACTGAATATTTTCAGTTTCCGTACCGGGAGTCACTGTTGTAGTACCATCCGGCATATACATTTGTAGAGCGACATTAGTCGCTGCATCGGTAGAAGCCTGGTTGGCGAATGCTGTAGTCTGTGTGGCGTCAGCCGTACCGCTAAAGGTGAAAGCAGCATTTTTAGTTACAGTAACATCACAGTCTTCTAATGCAATTGGTACATCAGTTTTTACACCAGAGACTGCGCCATTACTTTGCAACTTCGTTGCACTGACATTTGGCAATGTGACTATTGAATCTTTCGTCGCAGCGACCAGCGTGCAGGCAGGTGCGATGACTTTACCATTAAACGTTACTGTACCGTCCGTGATGGCATTATCATCAGCCGCCATAACGCTGGAAGTTGTACATACCACAGTTATAAACGCCGTCAATACACTTTTTTTCATCGTTATCATCCTGATTTCTTCGTAAATATGATAATGCCTATAAATGACATCGCATTTAATAATATCAATAATTGTCCGCTATTTAAACCCGGTCTATTCACCCAAATAAATGACATTTTCTTAACTTATAGATTTAGTGAATATAATTTCATGGTACTCATTGGCAATATATTGATTCAATATAAAACGACAGCCCAATAAATAAATACAAGTGATATTTTAATAACATCCTTTAGTTCATTTTTAGAAAAACATACACAAAAATTATATTTGGCATTTGCTTTTCCCTCCGACAGACTGAGCGAATTGTTATCAATGTTAACAAAACAAGATCAATTGGTTATAAGGAGAGAATATGCGTGTCATCACCCTGGCAGGAAGTCCTCGCTTTCCTTCTCGCTCCAGTTCTTTGCTGGAATATGCGCGAGAAAAATTGAATGGCCTGGATGTCGAGGTTTATCACTGGAATCTGCAAAATTTCTCCCCGGAAGATTTGCTCTATGCCCGTTTCGATAGTCCGGCACTCAAGACCTTCACCGATCAGTTGCAAGAGGCTGATGGGCTGATTGTCGCCACGCCCGTCTACAAAGCCGCCTATTCCGGCGCACTGAAAACGCTTCTCGATCTGCTACCAGAACGCGCACTGCAAGGAAAAGTGGTGTTGCCGCTGGCGACAGGTGGCACGGTGGCTCACCTGCTGGCGGTTGATTACGCACTTAAACCAGTTTTAAGCGCACTAAAAGCCCAGGAGATCCTACACGGCGTATTTGCCGATGACTCACAGGTGCTTGATTTCCAACATAAGCCGCAATTCACGCCGAATCTGCAATCCCGTCTTGATACCGCGCTCGATACCTTCTGGCAGGCGTTGCACCGCCGTGATGTCCAGGTTCCTGACTTTCTCTCTCTGCGAGGTAACGCCCATGCGTAATATTTTTAAACTGGTGCTGGTGGGATTATTCAGCGCCTCTACGCTCGCGATTGCTGCGGAGTCTTCTCCTGAAGCGTTACGGATAGGTTATCAGAAAGGCAGCATCAGCATGGTGCTGGCAAAAAGCCACCAGTTACTGGAAACACGCTATCCGCAAACCAAAATCTCGTGGGTTGAGTTTCCCGCTGGTCCGCAAATGTTGGAGGCGTTAAACGTCGGCAGTATCGATCTGGGCAGTACGGGGGACATTCCTCCAATCTTTGCTCAGGCCGCCGGTGCTGATTTGGTTTACGTCGGTGTCGAGCCGCCGAAACCAAAAGCCGAAGTGATTCTGGTGCCCGAAAACAGCCCGATCAAAACTGTGGCTGAACTAAAGGGCCACAAAGTCGCGTTTCAGAAAGGTTCAAGTTCGCACAACCTTTTACTGCGCGCACTGCAACAGGCCGGGCTTAAATTCACTGATATCCAGCCGACCTATCTGACGCCCGCCGATGCGCGCGCTGCATTCCAGCAGGGTAACGTCGACGCCTGGGCTATCTGGGATCCTTACTACTCTGCCGCGTTATTACAGGGCGGCGTGCGGGTGCTGAAAGATGGCACCGATCTCAATCAAACAGGATCGTTTTATCTGGCAGTCCGTCCCTATGCGGAAAAAAACGGCGCATTTATTCAGGGCGTACTGACAACCTTTAGCGAAGCTGATGCGTTAACCCGCAGCCAGCGCGAGCAAAGTATCTCTTTACTGGCAAAAACGATGGGCTTACCGGCACCGGTGATTGCCTCGTATCTGGATCATCGCCCCCCTACCACCATCAAACCCGTGAACGCCGAGGTTGCTGCTTTACAGCAACACACTGCCGACCTGTTTTATGAAAATCGTCTGGTGCCGAAAAAAGTCGATATCCGTCAACGCATCTGGCAACCCACTCAACTGGAAGGAAAACAATTATGAGTCTGAATATATTCTGGTTTTTACCCACGCACGGTGACGGTCATTATCTGGGAACGGAAGAAGGGTCTCGCCCGGTTGATCATGGGTATCTGCAACAGATTGCGCAAGCGGCGGATCGTCTTGGCTATACCGGCGTGCTGATCCCAACAGGCCGTTCCTGCGAAGATGCGTGGCTGGTGGCGGCATCGATGATCCCGGTGACGCAACGGCTTAAGTTCCTCGTCGCCCTACGCCCAAGTGTGACATCGCCTACCGTAGCCGCTCGCCAGGCTGCCACGCTTGATCGCCTCTCTAATGGACGCGCGTTGTTTAACCTGGTTACAGGCAGCGATCCGCAAGAGCTGGCAGGCGACGGCGTGTTTCTTGATCATAGCGAGCGTTACGAAGCCTCGGCGGAATTTACTCAGGTCTGGCGGCGGTTATTGCAGGGTGAAACCGTCGATTTCAACGGCAAACACATTCATGTGCGAGGAGCAAAACTGCTCTTTCCACCGATCCAACAGCCGTATCCTCCTCTTTACTTTGGCGGATCGTCCGACGTCGCTCAGGATCTGGCTGCCGAACAAGTTGATCTTTATCTTACCTGGGGCGAGCCGCCGGAGCGGGTAAAAGAGAAGATCGAACAAGTGCGGGCAAAAGCTGCCGCACATGGGCGCAAAATCCGTTTCGGTATTCGTCTGCATGTAATTGTCCGCGAAACCAACGACGAAGCCTGGCAAGCCGCCGAACGGTTAATCTCCCATCTTGACGATGGGACGATTGCCAAAGCACAAGAAGCGTTTGCCCGGACGGATTCCGTAGGTCAACAACGAATGGCGGCGCTGCATAACGGTAAGCGCGACAACCTGGAGATCAGCCCCAATTTATGGGCGGGTGTTGGCTTAGTGCGCGGCGGTGCCGGGACGGCGCTGGTGGGCGATGGGCCGACAGTCGCTGCGCGAATCAACGAATACGCCGCGCTTGGCATCGACAGTTTTGTCCTTTCTGGCTATCCACATCTGGAAGAAGCGTATCGGGTTGGCGAGTTGCTGTTCCCGCATCTGGATGTCGCCATCCCGGAAATTCCCCAGCCGCAGCCGCTGAATCCGCAAGGCGAAGCGGTGGCAAATGAGTTTATCCCACGTAAAGTCGCGCAAAGCTAAGGAACAAGATGATGGCAACGCCAGTGAAAAAGTGGTTATTGCGCGTTGCCCCCTGGTTTTTACCGGTGGGCATCGTGGCGGTGTGGCAACTGGCCTCCTCGGTTGGCTGGCTGTCGACGCGTATTTTGCCCTCGCCGGAAGGGGTGGTGACGGCGTTCTGGACGCTCTCAGCCAACGGCGAATTATGGCAGCATCTGGCGATCAGCTCCTGGCGGGCGCTAATCGGTTTTTCCATTGGCGGATCGCTGGGATTGATTCTGGGGCTGATTAGCGGTCTGTCGCGCTGGGGTGAGCGACTACTGGATACC
This sequence comes from Escherichia sp. MOD1-EC6475, assembly GCF_003046645.1. Lineage (NCBI taxonomy): Bacteria > Pseudomonadati > Pseudomonadota > Gammaproteobacteria > Enterobacterales > Enterobacteriaceae > Escherichia > Escherichia sp. MOD1-EC6475. Next base: position 90,904 of record NZ_PZKQ01000053.1, read on the forward strand.
TCAATTCAGATGTTGCGCAACGTGCCGCATCTGGCGCTGATCCCACTGGTGATTTTGTGGTTTGGCATTGATGAGTCCGCAAAGATTTTCCTGGTGGCGCTTGGCACGCTATTCCCCATTTATATCAACACCTGGCACGGGATCCGTAATATCGATCGCGGGCTGGTAGAGATGGCGCGCAGCTATGGCTTATCCGGCGTGCCGCTGTTTATCCATGTGATCCTGCCCGGAGCCTTACCCTCAATTATGGTCGGTGTGCGCTTTGCGTTAGGTCTGATGTGGCTGACGCTGATTGTTGCCGAAACCATTTCTGCTAATTCCGGCATTGGTTATCTGGCGATGAATGCGCGGGAGTTTCTGCAAACGGATGTGGTGGTAGTCGCCATTATTCTTTACGCCCTGCTCGGCAAACTTGCTGACGTCAGCGCCCAATTGTTAGAGCGCGTCTGGCTGCGCTGGAACCCGGCTTATCATCTGAAGGAGGCCACGGTATGAATACTGCACGATTGAACCAGGGCACACCGCTATTGCTCAATGCGGTAAGCAAACATTACGCAGAAAATATCGTTCTGAATCAACTTGATCTACATATTCCGGCTGGTCAGTTTGTGGCTGTAGTCGGTCGCAGCGGTGGTGGTAAAAGTACTCTGCTGCGCCTGTTGGCTGGTCTGGAAACGCCAACTGCAGGCGATGTGTTAGCGGGCACAACGCCACTTGCCGAAATTCAGGACGATACACGCATGATGTTTCAGGATGCGCGTCTGCTGCCGTGGAAATCGGTAATTGATAATGTCGGGTTAGGTCTTAAAGGCCAGTGGCGCGATGCCGCGCGTCAGGCGCTGGCTGCGGTAGGACTGGAGAATCGCGCGTGGGAATGGCCCGCCGCACTTTCTGGCGGGCAGAAACAGCGTGTGGCGCTGGCAAGAGCGTTGATTCATCGACCGGGTTTATTGTTGCTTGATGAACCGCTCGGGGCACTGGACGCCTTAACGCGACTGGAGATGCAGGATTTGATTGTGTCACTTTGGCAGGAGCACGGCTTTACCGTCTTGCTGGTAACGCATGATGTGAGCGAAGCGGTGGCGATGGCTGACCGGGTGCTGTTAATTGAAGAAGGAAAAATTGGTCTGGATTTGACGGTGGATATACCCCGTCCGCGCCGGTTAGGGTCGGTACGATTAGCGGAGCTGGAAGCAGAAGTGTTGCAGCGGGTGATGCAGCGTGGGCATTCTGAACAACCGATTCGGCGTCATGGTTAATATGCCGGATGCGGCGCATAAAACCAGCAGTTTCAACGGGCTTGTAGGCCTGATAAGACGCGTCAAGCGTCGCATCAGGCCGTTGGGCACGGTTGCCGGATGCGGCGTGAACGCCTTATCCGGCCTACAAAACCAGCAATTTCAACAGGTTTGTAGGCCTGATAAGACGCTGCAAGCGTCGCATCAGGCATGTTTGTATCAAGCCAGAGCTTTGGTGATTTTCTCGTACAGATCGCCAGAGAGATTTTCCAGCCCTTTCAACTGTTCCAGCGCCGCACGCATTTTTGCCTGACGTTTGGCATCGTAACGTTTCAGGCGAATCAGCGGCTCAATCAGGCGCGAAGCCACCTGCGGGTTACGGCTGTTCAGGTCGGTGAGCATTTCCACCAGGAACTGATAACCGCTGCCATCTTCGGCATGGAACGCAGCCGGGTTGCTGCCCGCAAACGCACCAATCAACGAACGAATACGGTTCGGGTTGCTCATGGTAAATGAGCGATGCTGCAACAGGCTACGCACCGTCTCCAGCACATTCGCCGCCGGACTGGTGGCTTGCAGGATAAACCATTTATCCATCACCAGGCCGTCCTGATGCCACTTGTCGTCGTACTCCTGCATCAGCGCGTCACGACATGGTAACTGCGCAGCAACCGCCGCCGAGAGCGCCGCCAACGCATCGGTCATATTGTTGGCCTCGTGGAACTGCTTGCTCACCAGCACGTCAGCCAGATGCGTTTCACCAAAAGCGAGGAAACGCAGGCAGGCATTACGCAGAGTGCGTTTCGCAATATCTTCATGCTCAACGCGGTACTCACTCTGGTAATTCGCGTTATAAATAGCCAGCAACTCATCCGCCAGTTCAGTCGCCAGAGTACGGGTGAGAGCTTCACGCACTTCAGCAATGGCAATCGGGTCGATGATATCGAACAGTTCTGCCATTTCATTGACGGAAGGCAGCGTCAGGATTTCTGCCGCCAGCGCCGGGTCAATCTTCTCATCGAGCAATACCGCACGGAAAGCATCGGCAACATGCACCGGCAGAGATAGCGGCTGCCCTTGCTGATGACGGGCGACGTTCAGTTTGATGTAGGTTGCAAGCAGGCTTTGTGCCGCATCCCAGCGAGAGAAATCATTACGCGCATGGCGCATCAGGAAAGTCAGTTGCTGGTCGCTCCACTTATATTCCAGTTTCACCGGCGCAGAAAATTCGCACAGCAGCGCAGGCACAGGCTGGAAGTAGACGTTATCGAAGACAAAGGTCTGTTCCGCCTGGGTGACATTCAATACCGGATTAACCGGATGGCCACCCTTCTGCAACGGAATCACTTTGCCTTCGTTGTCATACAATTCAATAGCAAACGGAATATGCAGTGGCTGTTTTTCTGCCTGATCCGGCGTGGCTGGTGTGCGCTGGCTGATGGTCAGAGTGTACTGCTCGGTTTCCGGATTGTAGTCGTCTTTAACGGTCACAATCGGCGTACCGGACTGACTGTACCAGCGACGGAAATGGGAAAGATCGACATTTGACGCATCTTCCATCGCCTGAACAAAATCGTCGCAGGTCGCAGCACTACCATCATGACGCTCGAAATAGAGCTGCATCCCTTTCTGGAAGTTTTCTTCGCCCAACAGGGTGTGGATCATACGAATGACTTCCGCGCCCTTCTCGTAAACGGTCAGGGTGTAGAAGTTGTTCATTTCAATGACCATATCCGGACGGATTGGGTGAGCCATCGGACTGGCGTCTTCCGCAAACTGCAATCCGCGCATGGTGCGTACGTTGTTGATACGGTTAACTGCGCGGGAACCAAGGTCAGAACTGAACTCCTGATCGCGGAAAACGGTCAAGCCTTCTTTCAGACTGAGCTGGAACCAGTCACGGCAGGTAACGCGGTTACCAGTCCAGTTATGGAAATATTCATGACCGATGACACGCTCAATGTCGAGATAATCTTTATCGGTTGCGGTGTCGGTACGCGCCAGCACATATTTGGAGTTAAAGATGTTAAGACCTTTATTCTCCATTGCGCCCATGTTGAAGAAATCCACTGCAACGATCATATAGATGTCGAGGTCATACTCCAGGCCAAAGCGTTCTTCATCCCACTTCATGGAATTTTTCAGCGAGGTCATCGCCCACGGCGCGCGATCAAGATTGCCGCGATCGACATACAGCTCCAGCGCCACTTCGCGACCGGAGCGGGTAGTGAAGGTGTCGCGAAGTACATCGAAGTCACCAGCTACCAGCGCAAACAGATAGCTCGGTTTCGGGAACGGATCCTGCCACTGTACCCAGTGACGTCCGTTTTCCAGTTCGCCTTGCGCAACGCGGTTACCGTTGGAAAGCAGGAACGGGTATTTAGTTTTATCGGCAACAATTTTGGTGGTAAAACGCGCCAGCACGTCCGGGCGGTCGAGATAGTACGTAATATGGCGGAAACCTTCGGCTTCGCACTGGGTGCAGAGCGCATCGCCTGACTGATAAAGCCCTTCCAGCGCGGTGTTGGAGGCCGGGCTAATTTCATTAACAATCTTAAGCGTAAAACGTTCCGGTAAATTATTGATGATTAGTGCGCCCTCTTCTTCTTTCCAGGCTGTCCACGGCTCATCATTAATATGAATAGAAACCAGTTTAAGATCTTCGCCGTCCAGACGAAGCGGAGCATCTGATGCACCATGACGGACAGCCTGGCTGATCGCGGTAACCACCGTCTTTTGCGCGTTCAGGTCAAAGGTCAAGTCAATATCAGTAATCTGGTAATCCGGCGCACGATAGTCGTGACGGTATTTGGCTTGTGGCTGTTGAGTCATAAATAACCTTTAGCATCTTTTATAGAGTCAGGTGTTCAGTCTATTCCTGTTGCATAAATCTCGCTACGCAGAATCTTCATCTTTTCAGGTACAAACGCTTTTATTGCTACATTTTTATAACATACAGGGCGCAATACCATCGACCATAAAGGTGGCATATGGTGTGATCGGGGTTCAATAAATTGCGAAACAAGGTATACTCCAGCAGTTCCTGAAGATGTTTATTGTACTAAACGCTCCCGTACGAGGACGCTACTGCGCACCTATGACACAATTCGCTTCTCCTGTTCTGCACTCGTTGCTGGATACAGATGCTTATAAGTTGCATATGCAGCAAGCCGTGTTTCATCACTATTATGATGTGCATGTCGCGGCGGAGTTTCGTTGCCGAGGTGACGATCTGCTGGGTATTTATGCCGATGCTATTCGTGAACAGGTTCAGGCGATGCAGCACCTGCGCCTGCAGGATGATGAATATCAATGGCTCTCTGCCCTGCCTTTTTTTAAGGCCGACTATCTCAACTGGCTACGCGAGTTCCGCTTTAACCCGGAACAGGTCACCGTCACCAACGATAACGGTAAGCTGGATATTCGTTTAACCGGCCCGTGGCGTGAAGTCATCCTCTGGGAAGTTCCTCTGCTGGCGGTCATCAGTGAACTGGTACATCGCTATCGCTCACCGCAGGCCGACGTTGCGCAAGCCCTCGATACGCTGGAAAGCAAATTAGTCGACTTTTCGGCATTAACCGCCGATCTCGAGATGTCGCGCTTCCATCTGATGGATTTCGGCACTCGCCGCCGTTTTTCCCGCGAAGTACAAGAAACCATCGTTAAACGTTTGCAACAGGAACCCTGGTTCGTTGGCACCAGTAATTACGATCTGGCGCGTCGGCTTTCCCTCACCCCTATGGGAACGCAGGCACACGAATGGTTCCAGGCGCATCAACAAATCAGCCCGGATCTTGCCAATAGTCAGCGCGCCGCACTTGCTGCGTGGCTGGAAGAATATCCTGACCAACTTGGCATTGCGTTAACCGACTGCATTACTATGGATGCCTTTCTGCGTGATTTCGGCGTGGAGTTTGCCAGTCGTTACCAGGGGCTTCGCCATGATTCCGGCGACCCGGTTGAATGGGGCGAAAAAGCTATTGCACATTATGAGAAGCTGGGAATTGATCCGCAGAGCAAAACGCTGGTTTTCTCTGACAATCTGGATTTACGCAAAGCGGTCGAGCTTTATCGCCACTTCTCTTCCCGTGTGCAATTAAGCTTTGGTATCGGTACGCGCCTGACCTGCGATATACCCCAGGTCAAACCACTGAATATTGTGATTAAGCTGGTGGAGTGTAACGGTAAACCGGTGGCGAAACTTTCTGACAGTCCTGGCAAAACTATCTGCCATGACAAAGCGTTTGTCCGTGCGCTGCGTAAAGCGTTCGACCTTCCGCACATTAAAAAAGCCAGTTAATATCATCAGGGAGCCATAACGGCTCCCTTTTTTGCCTTTTATTCCGAAATCTTTTGTCCCATCTGCGAATTCTGCTTGTCTGATTGCAGATGCCAGGTAACATAGGTATCCCCCCATTGACGGGTGGACAAGTGTTTATTTTTTCCGACTATTAACAGAGAGAATATTATGAGCGTTGTGCCTGTAGCCGACGTACTCCAGGGCCGCGTAGCCGTTGACAGCGAAGTCACCGTGCGCGGATGGGTGCGTACCCGCCGAGATTCAAAAGCTGGCATCTCCTTCCTCGCCGTTTATGACGGTTCCTGCTTTGATCCTGTACAGGCTGTCATCAATAATTCTCTGCCCAATTACAATGAAGACGTCCTGCGTCTGACCACCGGTTGCTCGGTCATTGTGACGGGTAAAGTCGTGGCGTCGCCGGGCCAGGGGCAACAATTTGAAATTCAGGCCAGCAACGTTGAAGTTGCCGGCTGGGTTGAGGATCCAGACACTTACCCGATGGCAGCAAAACGCCACAGCATTGAGTATCTGCGTGAAGTCGCTCACCTGCGTCCACGTACCAACCTGATTGGTGCCGTTGCGCGCGTTCGCCACACGCTGGCACAGGCGCTGCATCGCTTCTTTAACGAGCAGGGATTCTTCTGGGTTTCAACACCACTGATTACCGCATCTGATACCGAAGGCGCTGGCGAAATGTTCCGCGTTTCAACGCTGGATCTGGAAAACCTGCCGCGTAACGATCAGGGCAAAGTCGATTTCGACAAAGACTTCTTCGGTAAAGAGTCTTTCCTGACCGTATCTGGTCAGTTGAACGGCGAAACCTACGCTTGCGCATTGTCCAAAATTTATACCTTTGGCCCGACTTTCCGTGCAGAAAACTCCAACACCAGCCGTCACCTGGCGGAATTCTGGATGCTGGAGCCGGAAGTGGCGTTTGCTAACCTGAACGATATCGCCGGTCTGGCTGAAGCCATGCTGAAATATGTCTTCAAAGCGGTTCTCGAAGAACGTGCTGACGACATGAAATTCTTCGCTGAACGCGTAGATAAAGATGCTGTCAGCCGTCTGGAACGCTTCATTGAAGCCGACTTTGCGCAGGTTGATTACACCGACGCGGTAACCATCCTTGAAAATTGCGGTAAGAAATTTGAAAACCCGGTTTACTGGGGCGTGGATCTCTCTTCCGAGCATGAACGTTACCTGGCAGAAGAACACTTTAAAGCGCCGGTCGTGGTGAAAAACTATCCGAAAGACATTAAAGCGTTCTACATGCGCCTTAACGAAGACGGTAAAACCGTTGCAGCAATGGACGTACTGGCACCGGGCATCGGTGAAATCATTGGTGGTTCCCAGCGTGAAGAGCGTCTGGACGTGCTGGACGAACGTATGCTGGAGATGGGTCTGAACAAAGAAGATTACTGGTGGTATCGCGATCTGCGTCGCTACGGTACTGTTCCGCATTCCGGTTTCGGTCTTGGTTTTGAACGCCTGATCGCCTACGTGACTGGTGTGCAAAACGTGCGTGACGTGATTCCGTTCCCGCGTACCCCGCGTAACGCCAGCTTCTAATTTATTTTTTCCGAGAGCCAGCGCCCGCTGGCTCTTTTCTATTCCCTTCTGTCAAGTTATCTGTTTGTTAAGTCAATCAATCTATTTGCAACCCTGTCACAACAACCTTCCTGTTACGGAATATTTCCACGTAACATTTATGAACAAAAAATAATCCGCATTCTTATTGCGGATTAGTTATTTCTTAGCCAATAGCACAATTTCCATAACTCCTATTGGCTTTCTGGATGTCTGAACGTGTGTTTTAGCGAAGCCACCGAGAGAAATCATCAGAGCGAAAATTTCCGTTTAGCTAAATTTAATATAAGGAAATCATATAAATAGATCAAACTCACTGTAAATATCATTAAAGTCCAATGGAAATATGACGGCGTTCACAAAGTTCCTTAAAATTTACCCTTGGTTACATATTTTTTCTTTTTGTAACTATATCTTTATCTTTGTAGCACTTTCACGGTAGCGAAACGTTAGTTTGAATGGAAAGATGCCTGCAGATACATAAAGACACCAAACTTTCATCAATAGCTCCGTAAATATTTATTGACGAAACTTATTGACGGCAGTGGCAGGTGTCATAAAAAAAACCATGAGGGTAATAAATAATGATGAAGCGCAACATTCTGGCAGTGATCGTCCCTGCTCTGTTAGTAGCAGGTACTGCAAACGCTGCAGAAATCTATAACAAAGATGGCAACAAAGTAGATCTGTACGGTAAAGCTGTCGGTCTGCACTATTTTTCCAAGGGTAACGGTGAAAACAGTTACGGTGGCAATGGCGATATGACCTATGCCCGCCTTGGTTTTAAAGGGGAAACTCAAATCAATTCCGATCTGACCGGTTACGGTCAGTGGGAATACAACTTCCAGGGTAACAACTCTGAGGGTTCTGATGCCCAAAATGGCAACAAAACCCGTCTGGCGTTCGCTGGTCTGAAATTTGCTGATGCTGGCTCAATCGATTACGGTCGTAACTATGGTGTTGTTTATGATGCACTGGGTTACACCGATATGTTGCCAGAATTTGGTGGTGACACTGCATACAGCGATGACTTCTTCGTTGGCCGTGTTGGCGGCGTTGCAACTTACCGTAACTCCAACTTCTTTGGTCTGGTCGACGGCCTGAATTTCGCTGTTCAGTACCTGGGTAAAAACGAACGTGACACCGCACGTCGTTCTAACGGCGACGGCGTTGGCGGCTCCATCAGCTACGAATTCGAAGGCTTTGGTATCGTTGGTGCTTATGGTGCCGCTGACCGTACCAACCTGCAGGAAGCTCAGCCTCTCGGCCAGGGTAAAAAAGCTGAACAGTGGGCTACTGGCCTGAAGTATGATGCGAACAACATCTACCTGGCAGCAAACTACGGTGAAACCCGTAACGCTACGCCGATCACTGGCGGCTTTGCCAACAAAACGCAAGACGTTCTGTTAGTTGCGCAATACCAGTTCGATTTCGGTCTGCGTCCGTCCATCGCTTACACCAAGTCTAAAGCGAAAGACGTAGAAGGTATCGGTGATGTTGATCTGGTGAACTACGTTGAAGTGGGCGCAACCTACTACTTCAACAAAAACATGTCCACCTATGTTGACTACATCATCAACCAGATCGATTCTGACAACAAACTGGGCGTAGGTTCTGACGACACCGTTGCTGTGGGTATCGTTTACCAGTTCTAATAGCAGACCTCTTTGTTAAATGCCGAAAAAACAGGACTTTGGTCCTGTTTTTTTTATGCCTTCCAGAGCAATCTCACGTCTTGCAAAAACAGCCGGCGTTTTCATCAGTAATAGTTGGAATTTTGTAAATCTCCCGTTACCCTGATAGCGGACTTCCCTTCTGTAACCATAATGGAACCTCGTCATGTTTGAGAACATTACCGCCGCTCCTGCCGACCCGATTCTGGGTCTGGCCGATCTGTTTCGTGCCGATGAACGTCCTGGCAAAATTAACCTCGGGATTGGTGTCTATAAAGATGAGACGGGCAAAACTCCGGTACTGACCAGCGTTAAAAAGGCTGAACAGTATCTGCTCGAAAATGAAACCACCAAAAACTACCTCGGCATTGACGGTATCCCTGAATTTGGTCGTTGCACCCAGGAATTACTGTTTGGTAAAGGTAGCGCCCTGATCAACGACAAACGCGCCCGCACGGCTCAGACCCCAGGTGGTACTGGTGCGTTACGCGTGGCTGCCGATTTCCTGGCGAAAAATACCAGTGTTAAGCGTGTGTGGGTAAGTAACCCAAGCTGGCCAAATCATAAGAGCGTATTCAACTCTGCTGGTCTGGAAGTACGTGAATACGCTTATTACGACGCAGAAAAACATACTCTGGACTTCGACGCCCTGATTAACAGTCTGAACGAAGCCCAGGCTGGCGATGTGGTTCTGTTCCACGGCTGCTGTCATAACCCAACCGGTATCGATCCTACACTGGAGCAATGGCAAACGCTGGCGCAGCTTTCCGTTGAGAAAGGCTGGTTACCGCTGTTTGACTTCGCTTACCAGGGTTTTGCTCGCGGTCTGGAAGAAGATGCTGAAGGTCTGCGCGTTTTCGCTGGTCTGCATAAAGAACTTATCGTCGCCAGTTCCTACTCTAAAAACTTTGGTCTGTACAACGAGCGTGTAGGCGCATGTACGCTGGTTGCTGCTGACAGTGAAACCGTTGATCGCGCGTTCAGCCAGATGAAGGCAGCGATTCGTGCGAATTATTCTAACCCACCAGCGCACGGAGCTTCGGTTGTTGCCACTATCTTGAGCAATGATGCGTTGCGTGCTATTTGGGAACAAGAGCTGACCGATATGCGCCAGCGCATTCAGCGTATGCGTCAGTTGTTCGTTAATACGCTGCAGGAGAAAGGTGCAAACCGCGACTTCAGCTTTATCATCAAACAGAATGGCATGTTCTCCTTTAGCGGTCTGACTAAAGAACAGGTACTGCGTCTGCGTGAAGAGTTTGGCGTGTATGCAGTAGCTTCCGGTCGTGTGAACGTAGCCGGGATGACGCCAGACAACATGGCTCCGCTGTGCGAAGCGATTGTGGCAGTGCTGTAAGCGTTAAAACCAACAAAGCCCGCTGAAAGCGGGCTGAGACTGATGACAAATGCAGCATTACCTGATGCGCTACGCTTATCAGGCCTACGCGTCCCCTGCAATATTTTGAATTTGCACGATTTTGTAGGCCGGATAAGGCGCTCGCGCCGCATCCGGCATAAACAAAGCGCACTTTGCCAGAAATCCAGGCCCGCATTGAAAGCGGGCTTTTTTATACGCCTTTACCAGACGGGCATTTCATCTTGCAGGAAGGGATTATGCAGGCGCTCATAACCAAGAGTGGATAATGGTCCGTGACCCGGAATAAATGTCACGTCATCCCCCAGTGGCAGCAATTTATCTTTAATTGAAGAAATCAGTTGATTGTGATCGCCACGCGGGAAGTCACTGCGCCCCACTCCACCTTTGAAAATAACGTCGCCAGAAATGAGCAGTTTTGACTGATTATCAAAGAAGACCACATGACCCGGCGTATGCCCAGGGCAATGTAACACCTGTAAAGTCACATTCCCTATGCTGATAGTGTCGCCTTCGTTCAGCCAACGATCCGGTGTTAGTGGCTGACACTCATCCAGGCCAAACATACGGCTTTGCGCAGGCAAGCCTTGCAGCCAGAACTCATCTTCCTTTTCCGGACCAAGAACCGGCACGCCGTAATGTCGCGCCAGTTCCGCCGCCGCGCCAACATGATCCAGGTGACCATGCGTAAGCAGGATCTGCATTAGCGTCAGGCCGCTGGCATCAACTTCCTGTTTGATTTTTTCTGCATCGCCGCCAGGATCAACCAGTGCAGCCAGGCGAGTTTGTTCACACCAGATCAATGAGCAATTCTGGGAGAATGCAGTGACCGGAATAATACGATAATTCATACTGCCCCTGTTTCGTTAAGCGATTGTTACCAGTGCCGTGCTGGCCCGGTATCAATATGCACAAAGTTACTACGTGGGTAATATCCTACACCACCTGCACGCATAGATAACGCGGCTTTGCGAATATTGCTTAACGCGACACCTTCAATATGGAAATCCATCGCCTGGCCTTTGGTGTGATAGCTTTTCTTCGCTACCCCACGGCTGTGCGCGCGTAGTTCATTGTTGGTATCAATAGAGCGATAACCGGAAATGAGTTGCACCGGTTTGCGGGTGCCTAACAGCCCTTGCAGGCGATACAACTGGTCGAATAATCCTGGGTCGATGGACTTTATTTTGTTCGCGCGGAAATCGCGGAAAAAATGGTTTAGTTTTGCCAATTCTTCCTGAATATAGCCTCTGCCATCGAAAAACTCCGCTTTAATTGACTCTCCGGTATGGAGATTGTTGAGTGTCAAAATACGCGGACGTGGGGTAGAGAGTGTCGCAAACGCAGGGGTCGGCAAGATGGCGGCACCAAGTGCAACGCCACCAAGCGCCAGCAGTTTACGGCGATTAGCGTCGAATTTGTCCATGATAATCAAGTCTACAGGTCAATGTTATCGTTTATATGCACTTCTGGCGCACAAGAGGCACCTTAACCGCCCATAAAGCTAACGTCAAGATGACTCAATCCCAGCAGTAATGGGGGCTACCGAGAATAACCCCCAATCATGCCAATTATTACGACAACTGATTTACCCGAACTACTTCATTTATCTGATTAATTGTTCCGCTTTCGATACAATTTGCGAGCTGGATCGCGCAGGCAGATCATAATTGTAAATATCTGTACGATATTGAGTACGACCGTCTGCACCGACAAACGCGGTCAGGTAGTAGAGATTAACCGGAATCGACTGACGGATATTGACGTAACGGGTATCTCCCTGCTTCAGGGCGTCGGAAATACGCTTGTCATTCCAGCCTGCATCCTGCAATAGCATATTTGCCAGATCAGATGCCTTATTCACCCGCACACACCCTGAGCTTAACGCGCGTGTATCACGCTTGAACAGATTGTGATTAGGCGTGTCATGCAAGTAGATAGCGTCTGAACTCGGCATATTAAATTTATACCGTCCTAGAGAATTTCGTGGGCCAGGAGCTTGCTGGAAGCGGAACGGTAAATTCGACGCAGTAATCGTTGACCAGTCAACCTGCCACGGATCAATCGCTTCTTTGCTGTTCCAGCCGCGCATCACCGTATAGCCATGACTTTCCAGATAACCCGGATCGTTACGCACTTTTGGCAAAATATCTTTGCGTGCCAGCGTCGGCGGTACGTTCCACGGCGGATTCACCACCACATTGTTTAAAGCACTGCTCATCATCGGTGTTTTTCGGTCAGGACGACCGACAATTACCCGCGAGTCCAGCACCTGATTACCGTTCTGGTAATAGACCAAAGAATAGGCGGGTATATTGACCATGATGCCAGTAGAAAGCTCCGCAGGCAGCAAGCGTAAACGCTGGATGTTGAGTGCCAGCACACCTGCACGCTGAGCTGGCGTTACATTTAACCAGTCCCGCGTTGCCGGGCCGATAGCGCCATCTGCCCCCAATCCTTGCCATGCCTGAAAACGTTTAACGGCTTCCACCAGCTCATTATCGTAGGCGGCGCGTACGGCTGGTGCCGGTTTACTGCGAGCCGTAGTTTGCCTGTCCATCGGCTTAGTTTCCGCTGTTTCGACGGCAACGGCGGACGGACTCACGACTGCATCAGCGGGTGTTTCATCGCCAGGGAGCGCAATTTTCGGTCCGCCTTCGAGCATTCCCGTTCGCTGCAAAATCTCGCGCAGTGCTGGTACATCATTACTCCACTGGCCAGGACGCAGCGTTGCTTTACCGGTCAGTTGTGGCCACGGTTTAGTATCGCTGAGTAAGGTCAATAAAGATTCATGCATCGCGGCATATTGCGGATGCTGCGGAGCCAGTCCTGCAATAAACGTTGGCAACTGACCATTATTTAGCGCCACCTGCCATTGGTTAATGACCGAGAGCGGTGGTGTAGAGAGCACATAAGGTTTACTGCTGTACAACCAGCGCGTACCTTTGACCGGAATGTTAGCAACGAAATGGAGATAGCCCAGCATTGCATCCGACAACACTACGTCGCGTGCCAGACCGTTAACGCCAGGATCAGTCAGTAACTCTACCCATTTATTAAACTGCGGCTGAAAACCGGCAATCGCCACTTCCGCCAGTTGCTGCTGGAAGGCTTTTACCGCATCACGGTTTTCCCACATCGGCTGCATGTCACGTGCGGCATACAGCAGTTGAAGCTGGTTAAGATAAACCGGCTTATAACCTGCGGGTAATTGAGATTCGATTTGTGTGCGAGCGTTTTCCGCCGCACCCTCTGGTAGCGGCTGAAGTCCCGCCATAATTGCCGTAGCTTGCGCTTGCGGCAGTGCATCTCCCTGTTCGCTAACAGCCACCGGGTTGTCGCCAGGGATTACTTCAGGCTCATCAGCCTGCACACTGAACAGTGGAGCGAATGTTACGGCCAGACACAAACTCATTGCCGAAAGCCGACGACCACACATCATGTTAAGCAACATCCCTTGCCCCCTGTTTTTATCATACTTTGAATAGCCAGGCTGCTTTTCTCTACTTGCCTGTACAACGCCAATACTCACGAAAGTATGACGAGCAAGCCTGTTACTTATCAGGCTTACCTTCAGTATATAAACACCGACACGTTTTTACACAACCTAATGTAAAGAAGTTTAAAGAAAAGCGCGCCGTAATGCGGCATTTTTTTAGTGCAGAAACGGAGTTTTCGGAAAAAAGGCGACATCGCTGCCGCCTTAATCTTAACTTGCCTGGGAAGACGCTTCGTCAGCTCCTGGAAGCGTTTCAGGAAGCTGCGGCGCAAAGCCACGTAAACCAACCACATGTACGTGCTCGGTATTCTGGAATACCTTACGCACCAGTTTGTAGGTGGTGCCTTTCTCCGGGCTAATATTTTCTGGCGCCGCGATGATGAGCTGCATTTGCAAACGCTCACACAATTCAAACAGCGTGGCGATAGAACGAGCATCCAGTCGCGCTGCTTCATCGAGGAACAACAGGCGGCAAGGAGAAATGTCTTTACCGCGCAGGCGGCGTGATTCATCTTCCCAGCTCTGTACCACCATAACCAGAATCGACATACCTGTACCAATTGCTTCACCGGTAGATAGTGCGCCCGATTCCGCACGCAGCCAGCCATCGGAACCACGGTTAACCTCAACTTCCATCTCCAGGTAGTTGCGGTAATCCAGCAGTTCTTCACCAATGGTCTGCGGTGTGCGCTGGCCCATATCAATCTGCGGGTTAAGGCGCTGATACAGTTTCGCCAGAGCTTCCGAGAAGGTCAGACGGTTGCTGTTAAACAGATCCTGATGTTGTTCATGCTGTTCAGAAAGGACATCCAGCAGCATGGCGTGAGTTTCACGCACGTTCACGTTCAGACGCACGCTGTTCACCTGACCGAACGACACGTTCTGCAATCCCTGGTTGAGCATACGGATACGGTTCTGTTCGCGCTGAATGGTTTTGCGAATAATGTTCGCCACGCTGCGGGAACTGATCGCCAGTTTCTGTTCGCGGGAAGTTAACTCTTCAGTCAGACGGCTAAGTTCGATTTCCATCTGCTCGATAGCTTCCACCGGATCATCGGTACGAATAATATCCTGACGAATACGTTCGCGCAGATGCTGGTAAACCGCCACGAAGAACTGAATTTTACGTTCCGGACGTTTTGGATCTTCCGACATACGCAGCACGTCGCGTAGATGTTCGTTATCCGCTACCGCCAGACGCAGCGCACCTAACGCCTTATCCGACATGGAACGCAAATCATCAGCGGAGAGATAAGCCAGCTCGCGACGATGTAAGCGGCGCTCAACGCCATTATCTTTCACCATGCGCATGACTGCACACCAGCCCGCTTTGGCGGTCACCACCTGCTCGCGCATCTCAAAGTAATCACGTTCCAGCTTGCGCAGTTTGCGGGTCAGGTTGTCCATCTCCGCTTCGCAGAAGGTAAGTGCTTTTTCCAGTTGGTTGCGACGTGAACGGTTATTGCTCAGTTGCGCATGTAATTCGTCACGGCGAATACGCGCCCGTTCTTCTGCCCCGCTATCGGCACGCACACCGATATCCTGCAATTCGCGTTGCAGATCGTTAAGCAGCTCTTTTTTGGTGTCGTAAGAACTTTTCAGCGAGGCCAGTACCTGGTTGTACTGGCTCAACTGCGCTGCGTGACCACGCAACGCTTCACGAGCGCGGGTACGTTCCGCTTCCGCCTGCTCCAGACGCTCACGCAGTTTTTCGTTGAGATCGCTGTTACCGCTGAGCATTTCTGCCGAGTCGGAGTAGCTAAAGTGCGCACGACGCTGCACCACTTCAGTCAGGGCAAATGCCTGCTGACGGGCATCTCGCTGCATTTGCTGGGAGTACGCGTAATCTTCTTTTAACTGTTCGAACTGTTCCGGGTCGCTCTGCAACACCGAAACCATCGGCTCCAGTTTTGCAAGTTGATTACCGAACTGCTGAACAAAACGCGCGGCTTCCTGTGCTTCATCCAGACGTTCACGGATTTCATCGACGCGATCCGCCAGGCTGTCATCAGCCAACAGGTTGAGACGCGGCAGAATGCGGTTTAGCGCCGTAACGCCCTCTTTCGCCTGCTCAAACTGAATACGCTGCTGCTGGTTATCATTTTCATGATTACTCAACGCCCGCTCCAGCTCGACGCGACGGCTGTTGAGTTGGCGGATTTCGGCTTCCGGATCGGACTCAAACGCCACCGCCAGATGGCTGCCGATAAAGCGGCTAAATGCCTGATGCAGACGCTGGGTTTTTTGTACATCAAAGGAGAGCGTAGCAAAACGTTCAGAGAGCACTTCACGCTCGGCATGAAGACTTTCAATACGGCTTTCGCGCGCCGCACGACCAAACAGCGGAACTTCCGGGAAGCGTGAGTAACGCCACTGACGGTCGGCAACTTTCACCACCACCGCTTTTTCCAGCTCATCAACGCTGAACACGCTATCATCGAATGACTGCGGATCACCTTCGATCAGATAGAGATCTTCCGGGCAATCGGTTAAACCTTCCAGTTGTTCGGCAATCTGCGACAGATCCGGCACGACGATCGCGTGCCGAGACGGGCCATATAGCGCAGAGAAGTACGGCGCATCTTCAAGGCTAACGTCGTCATAAATTTCTGACAGCAGCACGCCGCCAAAACGTTCTGCCAGCGCATTCAGGCGCTGATCTTCAGAGCCGCCCGGCTGACTTAAACGCTCAATCTCTTCGTCAACGGCGTTTTTACGCGCGCCCACTTCGTCACGTTCAACAATCGCTTCGCGCTCACGCTCCAGCAACTGTTGCATGTATTCAGTGACGTCCTGACTGGAAGTGAACTCTTCACCGCACTGCTCGCTCAACTGATTGAGGCTGTTTTGCGCCGCCAGCCAAACCGGCGCACGCTGCATCAGACTCTGAATGCGTGATTGCAGTTGTTCCTGTTCCTGACGCAGCGCCATGCGCTCTTCACGGGCGTTAGACACGCTGTCAGAAAGAGAGGCAATGCGCGCTTCCAGTTCCTGATGCAGGGCTTCCAGTTCGTCGATATCGAAATTCTTGCCCTGACGTTTGCAGAATTCTGCCAGCAGTCGTTCGGCTTCTTGCTGCTCGCGCAGACGCTGTTCCAGTTCGCTTAAGCGCATCCGTAGCGGCTGAACCTGTTCTGCCAGGTGGCGCTGATCGACCCCTTCGCGCAGCAGTTCGCGGGCGACCTCCCACGCTTCGTTACGCGCCAGCGGACCGTTGATTGCCACCACCAGTTGATAAGCCTGCTCAAACTGACTGTGCGCGGTTTGCGCCATGCTCATCTTCTGCTCAAGGGAGAGCATTTTTTCGGTCGCTTCCAGCTCTTTTGCCTGGAAGGTTTCCAGCCATTCGGCGGCGCTGTCGGCGGTTAAGTCCGGCAGATGACACAATTCTTTGGCACGATTAAGCGCAGCAATCGCCTGGTTGTACTGGATCGCGCGCGTTTGCTGGACGTCCAGCGCCTGCTGGTAGTCAGCAAGCTGGCTTTTCAGCTCATCCACTTCCAGTTCGGCGGCTTCCGCACGCGCTTCGTTCTCTTCCTGGCGCTCGATGGCTTCTGCCACCACTTCGTTTTGCTCTTCCAGACGGATCTGCAGCTCATCGAGATCCGCTTCGTAACGTTCGATCTTTTCCTGCTGACGCAGTGCAGTCTGCACCAGGTTCAGGTGATCGCTGGCCGCCTGATAATCCGCTTCCAGATCGCCTTCGGCACCGTTGTGCTCTGCCAGCTCACGCGCCATATCGACGTGTTTGTACTGTTCCGCCGCCAGTTGCTGACGCGAAGTATGTAGCTCACGACGAAACTCCAGAGCTTTGTCGAGATGGACACGGCGCTCGTTGGCGTGACGCATGTAGTCCGCCGCCACATAGTTGGTGGCTTCGCTAATCAGATGCTTGAACAAGTCACGGTCAGACTGGGTGACACGAATCGCTTCCAGCGTCATGCGGTTTTCACGCAGCGCCGCTTCCATGTCCTGGAACGCTTTACGCACACCGCTGTTTTCTGGCAGCAGGTAGTCGCGCAGAGAACGGGTAATGGCGCTGGAAATACCGCCGTACAGCGAGGCTTCGATCAGACGATAGAATTTACTACGATCAGAAGCAGAACGCAGACGACGCGCGATGATGCCCAGATCGAACATCAGCGAATGGTAATCGGTGATGGAGTTGAACTGCTTAAACTGCACGCCTTCCATCGCCTCGAGCTTGTCTTTCAGCTCGTTAAGCGGCAGCACGCGCGCCTGACGTTCGTTCAGGGTTTCGGTCACCAGTTGCGTCGGCTGCACCGACATCGGCAAGCCCTGAATGGCAAACGGTTTGATATCAACTTTACGATCGCGCCCGGCAACCTGTTGTAGACGCACACCAACCACCACGCGCTGGTGGCGCGAGTTGATGGTGTCAAGCATCGAATAACAGACCCCCGCTTTTAGCTTACCGTGCAGGCCTTTATCTCGCGAACCGCTGGTAGCCCCGGCTTCCGTGGTGTTACGGAAATGCAACAAGGTCAGGTCGGGGATAAGCGCCGTAACGAACGCCGCCATAGTGGTGGATTTACCCGCACCGTTACCGCCGGAAAGCGTCGTGACCAGCTCATCAAGGTCAAAGGTACGGGCAAAAAAGCCGTTCCAGTTAATCAGCGTCAGTGAGCGAAATTTACCGCGTTCAATCATTATTCTTCCTCTCCGCTATCTGGCTGATTCTCTTCAGTTTCGTCGTTGAGTTGCAGGTGGTTTTCCAGCGACATAGCTTCACCATCGCGAATCAGGCGACGCTGAGCTTCGCGCGGATCGTCGCCCGCACGGACATCCGCACCGAAACGGAACACCGATTCAGTAATGCGGAACTTGCTGCTGTCGTGCCCCATAAACCACACCATGCCTAAGCGGCGCAGACGGTTGAGCGAAGAACGTACTTTTTCCTGCAACTTCTGGCGATCCACGTCCGAACCGGTAGAACGGTTGTTTACCAGTTTCAGCAGTTTCGCTTCATCGGCCAGGGTGAGCAGTTCATCATACAATTCCTGCTGAGTAAAAATCCCCTCGTTCGCCAGCCGTTCCGGGCTGAGATAGAGATAACAGAGGATTTTCCCGACCATCATGTCCAGTTCCGACAATACGGAGCGCGGGATAATAGTGGTAGAACGTGGGCGTAAATAGAAAAAACCTTCCGGCGCGCGAATAAGCTCCACGTTATAACGTGCGTAAAACTCTTCCAGATATTCCTGAAAATCCATCAGGAATGCATGATTATCCAGTTCGTCGAGGCCAATATGACGGCCTGAACGCAGGGCGCTATCCAGCGCCGGAAATAACGGATTCGCCAGCGCCTGCGCCAGCTTAACCGGCATCACTTGTTCAATATTTGTCGATGACATGCGCCTGTACCTTGGCTCCGTAATCATTAATCGGCTGCCATTTCGCAGGCAGTCCGGTGAAATCTGCTTGCGCTACGCCGAGGCGTACCGCCTGATCAATAACAATACGCGCAACGTCAAAGTGACGCGCACGTGGATACTGCGCCAGATATTCGCGTACCACCAGACCAAGATCCAGCGGTACTTGTCTGGTTTTGTACACGGCGAGCTGTTCTTCGATGATCGCCGCCAGTTGTTCGCGGATCTCGTTGAACTCTTCGTACTCTAAATCTGGCGGAAGCTCCCCGGTCACTTCTTCGTCGCGCAGTGCCATCTCTTCGTCACGCATATCCAGCAGACGATCGGCATTCGCGTAAGTCAGCGCCCACGGCTCATCAAAATAGGTTTGTACCGACTGACGTAAACGCTGGGCAAAGACGCGGTTTTTATCCATATCGATAGCAGTACGGATAAATTTGTGTACGTGGCGATCGTAGCCAATCCACAAGTCGATAGATTGCTGTCCCCAGCTGATAATACGATCGAGCTTACTTTGCAGATCGAACACCAGACTATCGACAAAATGCAGATCGTCATGCGTCATGGTCGCATCCTGAATGCGCAACAGGTTAGCCTGCAATTTGTCACCTGCCGCTTCCAGCGTATCCTGCAATTCACGCAGCGTACCGGAGGTTTCTGAAAGCAACAATTCGCAGCTGGAGATCGCCGCCCGCCAGTCTTTATTCAGCAACTGAGCGATGTCATCTTTCACCTGCTGCTGCTGCTCATCCATCAGGCGTTGCGTCAGATCGATGCTGTCGAAAATTTCTGCTACCGAATATTTCAGCGGCGCATAGACATTGCGGTGCCAGTGAAACTCATCACCGCCCTCTTCTGCCGCATCCGCCGCACGCTTCAGTTCGCCTGCAACGATCGACAACTGCATAGAAAGACGCAGCGTAGAAAACTCGCGCTGACGGATATAGTAGTCAGTAATGCCGATGCCGAGCGGCGTCAGACGATATATAGCGTTCCCTTCCGCCTGCTCACTGGTAAAGCGGTTCAGCAGACGTTGACGCACCATGTCGTTGATCGCGTTGTTGGCGCGCACGCCGATGGTTTCGCTGGTTTGCTCAAACGCATCACTCACATGGCGGAATGCATCCACCAGCTCGCCTTCACTCATCTCACCATCCAGACGCTCGCCATTCAGCGTGGCAACCGCCAGCAGAAAAGAGAGTCGGTCTACCGGCAGCGAGATGGAGAAGTCATTTTTTCTGGCCCAGGCAACCAGTTCGGGGACTGTCTGGGAAAATTCACTCATACTTTATCCTTGCTCTGCGGTTTGCGCGCGGTGACATGAATATAACGCCCCAGGCTGATATACGGTTCCTGGCGGCAATAACGCGTTTCTAATTCAAGTAATGCTTCGTAGCAGTCGCGCTGCTGGTGCTTTTCACGCAGATAATCATGAAACACGCGAACGCCGGTTTTACCCATAATTTGCCAGCCAGCTTCTTCCAGCCACTGATATACCTGCGCCGGGTCGCGTGGATAGTCTGGCGAAAGCGTCCGTTTTTTCTTTTTCGGCATTCCCGCCTGCACGTAATCAAAATTTCCTGCGACCATGTTATGCATCAGCAAGCCGTGCGCATTGTAGAACATTAATGACAACATGCCGCCTGGGCGCAACACTGACCACAATGTTTGCAATACGCTGCGGGGGTCAGCCACCCATTCCAGCACCGCATGGAACAATATCAGATCAACGGGCGTTTCCAAATGCGAAGCAACGTCCTGAGCGGCGCAATGTATAAATTGCATGTTGTCGCTCACACCTTTAGCTTCTGCCGCCTGCTTTGCGCGGTCGATCATCTGGGCGGAGAGATCGCATAAAATGACCTGATGCCCACGTTCGGCCATTTTGATCGCAGTCTGTCCTTCTCCACCACCGGCATCCAGCACGCACAGTTTTTGCGGCTCCATATCCACCAGTACACGATCAAGATCCTGCCACAGAATAGCCTGTCGAAGCTGTCCTTTGGTGGTGCCGTAAATGTTACGGGAAAACTTTTCCGCAATGTCATCAAAATTGCGATCCTGCATTGCTTTCTCCACCGGTTGGCTAAGACGTTTTCTGATAAAGGCGCTATTTTGTCACAGCCACGGCGAGAATGAACCCGTCTGGTGTAATATCACTGCCGATCCCTCGCTATATGGTTAAAAAAGGAACCAGAAAGGATGCTTTTTACACTGAAAAAAGTGATTGGCGGTATGCTACTGCCACTTCCGCTAATGTTGTTGATTATCGGTGTGGGTCTGGTGCTACTGTGGTTTAGCCGTTTTCAAAAAACCGGAAAGATATTTATTAGCGCAGGATGGCTGGCGCTTTTGTTATTAAGTTTGCAACCGGTAGCCGACCGCCTGCTGCGTCCCATCGAAAGTACTTATCCGACATGGAATAATGCACAAAAAGTGGACTATATCGTGGTGCTCGGAGGTGGTTATACCTGGAACCCGCAGTGGGCACCAAGTTCAAATTTAATCAATAATAGTTTGCCGCGCCTGAATGAAGGTATTCGTTTATGGCGCGAGAATCCGGGATCAAAACTGATCTTCACGGGAGGCGTGGCAAAAACCAATACGGTGAGTACAGCCGAAGTGGGTGCCAGAGTAGCGCAATCGCTGGGCGTACCGCGCGAACAAATTATTACGCTGGATTTGCCAAAAGATACCGAAGAAGAAGCAGCCGCAGTGAAACAGGCAATTGGTGACGCCCCTTTCCTGCTGGTGACATCTGCGTCTCATTTGCCACGCGCGATGATCTTTTTCCAACAGGAAGGTCTGAATCCGCTGCCAGCCCCGGCGAATCAGCTGGCAATCGACTCACCGCTTAATCCGTGGGAACGGGCAATTCCCTCTCCGGTCTGGTTGATGCATAGCGACCGAGTCGGCTATGAAACGCTTGGTCGCATCTGGCAGTGGCTGAAAGGTTCGTCAGGCGAGCCAGGGAAGGAGTGATTTTGATGCCAGATCGAAGTTGCGCCGGCTAAACCGTCCGGTATTGACCAGTTGCGCAACTTCATCCCATAACACATACAGCCAACGCCGCCAGATGAACGACTCCGCCACTGGCGCACGTTGCAGGTAACTCCAGAGTAAATCTTCTGCCAGAGTGTTATCCATCAACCGGAACAACTCATACTCACGTGGCGCCCAAAGCATGAGGCCTGGCCCTACCATCGCCAGTAACTGATCGCTACGAGAATCTTTCAACATGCTGCGCAAACAGAAATTGCCATGGATCAGCACACAATTGTCGTTAAATCCTTCAAATAATGCCGGAAGACATTCGCGGGTGCGGAACAGGATACGCTTATCCTGCATCGTTAATCCGGTGTTATGGAACTGATTGAGCGTGGTCCATAGCACTTCAACATGTTGCCGATACCATGAGGGCCAGAAATTTTCCTGAGTATTGTCGACTGCACCGACGCAACCGCGACTGTCCTGTCGGTGCCAGGCCAGCAGAGCTTCAACAATTTGCTCTTTCAGATGATCCCAACGTTCCGGTGTACGCGCGGGTGCTTCCACAGAAACACCACGCATCCGCTCCAGTAACAGGACATCGGGGCCAGGATGTTCTTCATGTGTCATCACGCCATAGATGGTTGGCATACGAATAGTCCCACTGCGTGCCAGCATGGTGGTTTTCCATGCCAACTGGCGGGCTTGTCCTGGCGTACTAAAGCTTCTCGCCATTAACGGCATTGGGTTTCCCTGGCTGTCATACAAAGCCCACAACGCCGTATCTGCTTTTTCATTGACGCACTCAATACGACTGAGTTTTTCGCCAAGTAAATGGCTTAATTCGGCACGCAGCTGTTCCATTCAGATTACCCTCATAAAAGCTACTGCCTTCATAATGAGCGCCAATGTAAAAGATGTCACCTGAATGAGATCAATTGTTGAAAAGAAAAATGAGGAAAATCGTAACGGTACGACACTCCCCCACAATCAGGTGGAGTGTCGTGAAATTAGCTTAGAGCATTTCAGCGCGAACGCGCTCGAGATCTTCAGGGGTATCCACTCCTGTACCAGGAACTTCCTGGGCAACAGCAACGTGGATTTTTTCGCCATACCACAGTACGCGAAGCTGCTCTAACATTTCGATGTGTTCTAACGGACTTGGCTGCCAGTTGACATAACGACGGATAAAGCCTGCACGGTAGCCATAAATACCAAGATGACGCAGGAAGTTATCACCAACGGTTTCCAGACCTTTTGCAAAACGGTCACGATCCCACGGAATGGTGGCACGCGAGAAGTAAAGCGCATAACCTTCAGCGTCAAGCACCACTTTAACCGCATTCGGATTAAAGGCTTCTTCCGCACTGTGGATAGGTACAGCAAGGGTTGCCATGCCTACTTCACGCTGGGCGAGATTATCAGCAACCTGACGAATGATTGTCGCAGGGATCATTGGCTCATCGCCCTGCACATTAACAATCACCGTGTCGTCGCTGAACGCGCATTTTTCGACAACTTCCGCCAGGCGTTCGGTGCCTGACTGATGATCGGCGCGCGTCATGCACACTTCCCCCCCAGCAGCTTCAACAGCGCGGGCAACATCTTGATGATCGGTTGCGACAATGATGCGATCGGCTCCTGACTCGCGGGCGCGGTCAAGAACATGAACGATCATCGGCTTACCGTTAATATCGACCAACGGTTTACCTGGCAGACGCGTAGAAGCGTAGCGTGCAGGAATAATCACCACAAAACTCATGATTTACTCTCATCAGCAGTCAGCACGCGGGCTTCCGTTTCCAACAGCACTGGGATGCCATCGCGCAGCGGGAAAGCCAGGTTATCCAGTTTGCAGATCAGTTCTTGTTTTTCCTGGTTATACCAAAGTTTGCCGTTGCAAACCGGGCAGGCAACGATTTCGAGCAGACGATGATCCATAGTTCCTCCAGATGGATCGGGTTATGAATGCATAAATCTTATCATAATCATTTATGCTCAGGGGGCTATTTCCCAGCCTGTGCGGCAATCACTAAAGAGACCGTGTGGGCAGCCCCCTAATGTCACTCGCGTTGCCTGCTGCCAGCCAGCAAAATCTGTAATCGCCTGGCGCAATCCTTTTTGAAGAAAAGCAGTCAGTTTGATGCCATCCTGTAACCAAAGGGAGATAACTTCAAGGACGCCCGTCTGGCGATGCATTTTGGCATCCATTCGCCCGACTAATTGTCCACGATGCAGTAACGGCAGAACGAAATAGCCATACTGACGTTTCAGTGCCGGCGTGTAGCATTCCAGCCGGTAGCTAAAATCAAAGAGTTGCTCTGCACGTTTACGATCCCAGACGACAGGGTCAAAGGGTGACAGTACAGTGCTATGCGTCGCGGTGAGTTTTCCCGCGAGAGCTGTTTCGAGAAGAGGCAACAAATCAGTATGCAGCCAGAGTTGTCCTAACCTCTCCACATTTACGGGGATAATTTTCCGCTGTTCAGCACGCACATCACGCCAGGCAGCCAGCGCCGGGCGTTTAAGGCGATAGTAATCTGTCAGCCACTGTTCGCGAAATATTCCCAGGCTACGCGCGCTGTTATCCAGCATCGTGATTTCTGCTTCTGTTTGCGAAACGAGGTCACACTTATCATCCCAGTGCGGCATGACGCGATGGGTTAAATCATATATGCGCTGGAAATTACGCCTTTCAATCACCATAACCTTTCCAGCAGTAAACAGCCCTTCCAGATGGCGTTTATGCGGCTTCCACTCCCACCAACCGCTTGCCCCTTTGCGGGGATGAGCAAAATCGGCTGAACGTACGGGTCCGTTATCCTGAATGTACTGAAGTAACTGTTCAATTTCTTCCGCATGTTCCCGCATCCAGGCGTCTTGATATTTCCAGCCCATTTTTTCTGGCGCCAGCATCCGGTGGCGAATGAGATGAAAATCACTACGCGGCATAAAGCAGGCTTCATGCGCCCAGTATTCCATTAATTCGCCATGCGCCAGCGACTCGTCCAGCCACTGCGGAGGATAATTACCCAGACGACTAAAAAGCACCAAATAAGGGCTGCGGGCAACGATATTGATAGTGTCGATTTGCAGCAAGGACATGCGGGAAATAGCTGCCAGAATATCTTGCGGCAACGCGCGACGACGAGATTTTTTTAACAGGCCTTGCGCAGCGAGATGAAGATTACGCGCATCAGCAAGAGAGATATACGGCAGCGTCATTCATGGCTCCATCAATTGAACGCTGCTGCTGCGAATTAGTTGCCAGAAGCCAGCGAGGAAAGTTGCGCGAGCAGTTTCTCTGGCTCAGCGCCCGAAAACTGTGCGTCAACGGGCAAATACCACCAATTTTCTTCTGCAAAGCCCTGGCATTTCACCGCATCTTTTTCAGTCATAACCAGTGTTTGCCCGGCACTTAACAATGCGCTGACATCCACATGATTCAAAGACTGATGATCGGACAACGGCACACATTTTTCCGGTTGCACACCACACATATTCAGCGTGGCAAAAAAGCGCGGCGGATGACCAATCCCCGCCATTGCCACCACATGTTCAAGCTGTGCAATGTCACAACGAGCACCGGTACGCAAATTCACTGCCTGACCCGGTATTAAATTCATCGGAATTTCACCATCACGCGGTACGCCGCCATTGACGATTACCGCATCAACCGATTTTAAACGCCCTGCGCGCTCGCGCATTGGCCCCGCAGGCAGCCACCAGCCATTGCCAAAGCGACGCACACCATCAATGACGACAATTTCCACATCTCGTGCCAGACGATAATGTTGTAGACCGTCGTCGGTTACGATGAGCTGCACATCAGGATGTTGCGCAAGAATGGCTTTTACCGCATCAGAACGGACGGGAGAAACTGCAACAGGCGCGCCAGTACGCTGATAAATCAGCACAGGTTCATCACCCGCCTGTGCTGTGGTGGTCTCTGCCGACAATAACATCGGATACGACTCGGCCTTACCGCCATAGCCCCGGGATACAACACCAACACGAACACCGCGTTTTTGCAGTTGTTCTACCAGCCAGACAACGACCGGTGTTTTCCCGTTACCACCTGCGGTGAGATTACCGACCACCACAACAGGCACTGGGGCACGCCATGCGCGCTTCAGTTTTAGTTTATAGCAAAGACGGATAGCGCCACTCACCAGGCCATACAACCAGGAGAGTGGCAGCAACAGCCGCCACAAAGGGGATTCACCAGACCAGATTTTTTCGATCATTGACCAAATTGCATTTTGTGAAGTTGCGCGTAGACACCACGGTGCTCAAGCAAATCGTTATGCGTGCCGCGTTCCACAATGACACCATCCTCAACGACCACAATTTCGTCTGCCTTTTCAATGGTAGACAAACGGTGAGCAATCACCAGTGAGGTACGGTTTTTCTGTAGCTCGTCAAGCGCCGCCTGAATCGCACGTTCGGATTCTGTATCCAGTGCCGAGGTGGCTTCATCAAGGATCAGAATTGGACTGTCACGCAACAAAGCTCGAGCAATAGCGATACGCTGGCGTTGACCGCCAGAGAGCAACACGCCGTTTTCACCAATCACCGTATCAAGACCGTTATCCATCTTATTGATAAAGTCCATGGCATAAGCCATACGCGCCGCTTCTTCAATTTGCTCACGGCTGTACTGGTCTGTACGTGCGTAAGCAATATTGTTGGCAACCGTATCGTTAAACAAATGGACATTCTGCGATACCAGTGCAACCTGGTTACGTAACGACGCCAGGGTATACTCGCGCAGATCGTGACCATCCATTAGGATCTCGCCTTCATCAATATCGTAAAAACGCGTGATCAGGCTGGCGATAGTTGATTTACCCGAACCCGAACGCCCTACCAGAGCCACTGTTTTCCCTGCTGGAATCTTCAGGTTGATATTACGCAGCGCAGGGACTTCACGCCCCGGATAGGTAAAGGTGACATTGCGAAATTCGACGTCGCCAGTAGCACGCTCAATCTCGCGTTTACCTTCGTCTTTCTCCTGTTCACTATCCAGAATGGTAAACAGCGTCTGACAGGCCGCCATACCACGCTGGAATTGGGCGTTAACGTTGGTCAGCGATTTCAGCGGACGCATCAGTGCAATCATCGAAGAGAAGACAACGGTGATCGTACCGGCTGTCAGGCTATCCATTACACTTGGGAAGCTCGCAGCGTAGAGAACAAATGCCAGCGCCAGAGAGGCAATCAGCTGAATGATCGGGTCAGAGATGGAAGAGGCAGATACCATCTTCATCCCCTGCAAACGCATCTTGTTGCTGACCTTATCAAAACGCTTCGTTTCTACTTCCTGGCCGCCAAAAATCAATACTTCTTTGTGGCCTTTCAGCATCTGTTCAGCACTGGTGGTCACCTGCCCCATTGTGTTCTGCATGTTTTTGCTGATGCTGCGAAAACGCTTCGATACGATACGAATCGCAATCGAGACGATCGGCGCCAGCACAATCAAAATGATCGACAACTGCCAGCTGTAATAGAACATCATGGCGAACAGACCGATAATGGAAGCACCTTCACGCACCACCGTAATCAGCGCGCCGGAAGACGACGAAGCAACCTGTTCAGAATCGTAAGTAATACGTGAAAGCAGTGTCCCGGTAGACTGTTTGTCAAAAAATGACACCGGCATTCCCATCATGTGGCCGAACAGACGGCGACGCATGGTCATTACCACTTTTCCTGATACCCAGGAAATGCAGTAACTGGAAATATAACTGGTGATACCACGTAAAATCATCAGCCCAATAACCACCAGCGGCATCCACATCAGCACGGAGCGATCGGTTTTACCAAAGCCATCATCGAGAAGTGGCTTAAGGAGCGATAACATGAAGGTATCGCTGGCTGCGTTGAGAATTAACGCTATGCCCGCCACGATCAGACCCGCTTTAAAAGGCGCAATGGTTGGCCACAGTCGGCGGAATGTCTGCCACGTAGAGAGATCTTTGTCGTTATGCATTCAAAAAACCAGCATTTGTTGAAATAGCCGCATATTCTACCCGTTATCCACTGGCACGCCAAACCACTGATGATACCAACGAGGTAAAATTTGCTCCCTTAGGCTGCGTACCTGCCAGCCTTGCGCTGAAAAATCGACGGTTATTTGCCCCTGATGCGAGGTATCAACCCATTGATATCCCTGAAGTTCATAGCGTATTTTAACTTTGCTGGAGGGTAGTCGCCATGCGTTATAGCGCGATGCCGATGCCAGTGCCACTTTTCCATTCACACGCTGAATTAATGGCAATGATGATGAGGTATTACTGCCATGATGGGGCACCTGAAGTAATGTTGCCTGCACGTGTTGCCAGTAACGACTTAGCATTTTTTGTTCAGCGAGTGCTTCAATATCACCGGTTAAAAGAATGCTATACGTTCCGTCATCAACCTTAACCACACAGGAATGGTTATTTCCTTTATCGTTGCTACCTTGTAAAGGCCAGTATGCGCTAAAACGTAATCCTTGCCACTGCCACGCTTCACCGCGCACACAGGGCTGATGATGTTCCCAGTTTAAAGGGCTTCTGACCCATAACGTCGGCCAGACACGTAATATCGAGTCCAGCCCTCCCCGATGATCCAGATGTTCATGACTCAGAATGACGCCTTCCGGTTCAAGGTTATGCCAGCGTAGCCAGGGGACAATCAGTTGTTGCCCGCTGTCACCTTCTGGCCAGGCGAGGCCCGTATCATAGAGAATCGCTTTGCCGTTTCGCGCAATCACCATTGCCAGCCCTTGCCCGACATCAAGCATATACACCTGCCACTCGTCAGACCGTGTTTTTTGCCACAGTGGACAACACATCATAATGCCTCCAGCCACGCACAGCGCAGGCAACGTTCGCCATGCGTTTAGTCGCCATCCTACCAGTAATAACCAGGGAGAAAATGATAGCCATTGCCAACGTTCAGCAACGTTGACCCACCCTTCTGGCAAGCTCTTTAACAACCAGAAAAGTAAAGCCAAAGATCTGTCGGCCAGAAACCATAATCCTTGTTCCACGATTAATGGTCCGCTTAAATGCACTATCATCGCGGCGAGAATCAACGGAACCGTGATAAATGTCACTAAGGGAATAGCGAACAAATTTGCTATAAACGAGGTCAGACTAATGCCATGAAATATGACGATTTGCACGGGCATAAGCAGGAGTGTGATTCCCAGTTGCAAATGAATGAGGGAAACAATTGCACGCAATACCGGCGGCAGTTGCCACTCAGGACAGGGAAACCACTGATACCAAAAAATCAGTGCCGCGACCGCAGCGGCAGAGAGCCATAAACTTTGCGAGAGAATGGCAACAGGATCCATCAGCAAAATTGCCGCCAGACAACATATCCATACATCCCAGCCACTCCACTGTCGCCCACTTAACTTAAGCATTCCCCACGTAGCAAGCGCCACCACGGTACGCAATGCAGGAGGTTGCATTCCCGTCAACCAGGCATAAAAAGTGGCACAGCAAATTCCGCCAATTAATGGCATCTGCCAGTGGATCCAATGACCAGGGAGGAAAATTTGCCCACCGCGAATGAGTCCGGCTGCCAGCAACGCCGCAAAAGCGATGTGCAATCCCGATATCGCCATTAAATGCGCTGTACCAGTATTACGCATAATATCTTTGATTTCTTTGGGCACAGATAACCGTTCACCCATACCTAAGCCAAGAATCACCGCTTTCCACAGATAAGGTTGCAGGGTCGTTTGCAAAGAGGCCAGATATTGCGCCCGCAGACTACACCCCGGTTCAATGATTCTTGCCTGAAGAAAACGCCCGGTTAGAGGCTGGTGCTGGGCAATAGCATAACGCTGGCTGTCAAAGCCACCATCATTAAGCTGACCGTGAACCGCACGAACTCTGAGTTTCATTGACCATTGTTGTCCGGCACAAACCACTTGTGGCAGATACTCGCCATACAGCACAATGCCTGGCGCAGGGAAAAGACGTCGACCTTGTAGATGGGTAATTTGAGCGTAATGAGTGGTTATGCCGTCAGTAGCAGTAATCTCGACAATTGCATCCTGCGTCGCGCCAGTTAAGTTTTCTCCTGCCCACAAAATTTGCTTTGCCGCCAATATGCCCCAAAGGAAAAACAGCAATGTCAGCGTGAAATAACGAACGGCTTTAACAGGAATAAATGCCAGTACGCAGGCGAAGACGGTCAGACTCGCAAGGGTTAATGTCCCAGGCAATTGTGGCAAAATCAGCAGCGGAAAAATTCCGCAAATAATGCATACGCCAACTGTCGTTATTTTCATGCACCCCTCCCTGTTTTCGGAAAGTGTGCAACTTTGTTGAACGGTTGTCTGGCGGGAGTTTTGCGTTCCCCGAGACGGGTTCAGAAGAATTTAACGGGAATGTGAAAACTACACAAAACGCTGCGAGGCAGCTTCCAGTTCCAGATTACAGAAATGAAAAAAGCACCCGACAGGTGCTTTTCTCGCGTTCAAGTTTGAGTGAAAACTTAACCGTAAATATTGGCGCGATCGCGCAGTTCTTTTCCTGGTTTAAAGTGAGGAACGTATTTTCCTTCCAGTTCTACTTTATCGCCAGTCTTCGGATTACGTCCGGTACGTGGTGCGCGGTAGTGCAAAGAGAAACTGCCGAAACCGCGGATTTCAATACGCTCGCCCTGCGCAAGAGTCGAGGCCATATGCTCCAGCATCTCTTTTACTGCATCTTCAACCGTCTTAGCGGGAATGTGCGATTGCTGGGTGGCAAGTCTTTCTATCAATTCTGACTTGGTCATGATTCCTCCGGTTCCTTAAAGGCAAATTAAGCGGCTGCTGTTGCTGCATTGATTAAGGGCGGCCGTAGCCGCCCTTAGTGCTTGATTACAGGACGAAACCTGCAATCTGTCAAGTAAACTCAACAAACTTCGGAATAAAAATCCCGAAGAGTCAGAGAATTACTCGCCTTTAGCTGCTTTGAAAGCTTCAGCCATTGCGTTGTTGGAGAAGTTTGCATCTTCCTGTTTGTTAACAGTTGCGATTGCATCTTTCTCGTCAGCTTCGTCTTTCGCACGAACAGACAGGCTGATTGCGCGGTTTTTACGATCAACGCCGGTGAATTTAGCTTCAACTTCGTCGCCAACGCTCAGAACCAGGGTAGCGTCTTCAACGCGGTCACGGGATGCTTCAGAAGCACGCAGGTAACCTTCAACGCCGTCAGCCAGTTCTACGGTTGCGCCTTTAGCGTCAACTGCAGTTACTTTACCAGTTACGATAGCGCCTTTCTTGTTCAGAGCAACCCAGTTGTTGAACGGATCTTCTGCGAGCTGTTTAACGCCCAGGGAGATACGTTCACGTTCTGCGTCAACTTGCAGAACAACTGCAGCGATTTCGTCGCCTTTTTTGTATTCACGAACTGCTTCTTCGCCTGCAACGTTCCAGGAGATGTCAGACAGGTGAACCAGGCCGTCGATGCCGCCGTCCAGGCCGATGAAGATACCGAAGTCAGTGATAGACTTGATTTTACCTTCAACACGGTCGCCCTTGTTGTGGGTTTCCGCGAACTGCTGCCACGGGTTAGCTTTGCACTGTTTCAGACCCAGGGAGATACGACGACGTTCTTCGTCGATATCCAGAACCATAACTTCCACTACATCGCCAACGTTAACAACTTTAGACGGGTGGATGTTTTTGTTGGTCCAATCCATTTCGGAAACGTGTACCAGGCCTTCAACGCCTTCTTCGATTTCAACGAAGCAGCCGTAGTCGGTCAGGTTGGTCACGCGACCAGTCAGTTTAGTACCTTCCGGATAACGTTTAGCGATAGCTACCCACGGATCTTCGCCCAGCTGTTTCAGGCCCAGGGATACACGGGTACGTTCGCGGTCGAACTTCAGCACTTTAACAGTGATTTCGTCGCCCACGTTGACGATTTCGCTCGGATGCTTAACGCGTTTCCAGGCCATGTCAGTGATGTGCAGCAGGCCGTCAACGCCGCCCAGATCAACGAATGCACCGTAGTCAGTGAGGTTCTTAACGATACCTTTAACTTCCATGCCTTCCTGCAGGTTTTCCAGCAGCTGATCGCGCTCTGCGCTGTTTTCGGATTCGATAACGGCACGACGAGAAACAACAACGTTGTTGCGCTTCTGATCCAGCTTGATTACTTTGAATTCAAGCTCTTTGCCTTCCAGGTGCAGAGTGTCACGCACCGGACGAACGTCTACCAGAGAACCTGGCAGGAACGCACGAATACCGTTCAGCTCAACAGTGAAGCCGCCCTTAACTTTGCCGTTGATAACACCGGTAACAGTTTCAGCATCTTCGTAAGCTTTTTCCAGCGTGATCCAGGCTTCGTGACGTTTAGCTTTCTCACGGGACAGCAGAGTTTCACCGAAGCCGTCTTCTACTGCGTCCAGAGCAACGTCAACTTCGTCACCTACCTGGATTTCCAGCTCGCCCTGGGCGTTTTTGAACTGCTCAGCCGGGATGGCAGACTCAGATTTCAGACCAGCGTCAACCAGTACTACGTCTTTGTCGATAGCAACAACAACGCCACGAACGATAGAACCCGGGCGGGTTTCGATTTCTTTTAAGGACTCTTCAAAGAGTTGAGCAAAAGATTCAGTCATGTTTAATCTTCAGGTTTATATTTAACGTCCACCTGGCTCCGTGCCGGATGGGGTTGTTTAACATACCCGCTGTCATTCCATTGCAACGGGGGTACTGCAAATTCGGTCGCTTATGCGAGAGCCAATTTTTGGCGCGCGTAGTGTAACGCTTTTTCAATTACTTGCTCAATGCTTAAGGTGGTGGAATCCAACACTAAAGCATCGGCTGCCGGAACCAGAGGCGCTACCGCACGATTACGATCGCGGTCATCGCGTTCTTTGATCTCGGCCAAAAGGCGTTCAAAGTTAACACTAAAGCCCTTCTCCTGCAACTGTAGCATTCGGCGATGCGCACGTTCTTCCGAAGAGGCGTCAAGGAAAATTTTCACTGGCGCATCAGGGAATACAACCGTTCCCATGTCGCGACCATCGGCAATCAGGCCTGGCAATTCACGAAACGCACGTTGGCGACGCAATAATGCTTCACGAACACGAGGAAATGCGGCGACTTGTGAAGCGGCATTAGCCACTTCCTGAGTACGAATTTCACCGCTGACATCTTCCCCTTCGAGGATCACTTCCAGATTGCCATTGGTCGACACAAAACGTACGTCCAGGTGGGATGCCAGCGGCACCAGAGCGTCTTCTGACGCCACATCAACATGGTGATGTAATGCCGCCAGCGCCAGTACGCGATAAATTGCACCCGAGTCCAGCAGATGCCATTGCAACGCTTCCGCCATAGCCTTACACAAGGTGCCTTTCCCTGCACCGCTTGGGCCATCAATGGTAATAACCGGGGCAATTGCCGTCATCTTTATCTCCTTAAAACAGGCGTACCGTTAACATAACCGCGCGCATTATACGCGTCGGCGCCACAAATCGTTAACGTTGTGTGCAAAAACCAGTTTTGTCTGTATTCAGATGGGGATTTATTGCGCAATTATAGCGGGCTGGCAGAAGACCAGCCCGAAAGATGACAATGATTTACTTACCAGAGGCGATACGATCACGGATATGTTGCGCACGCTCTGTTGATGGTGGGTGAGAGTCAAACATGGACTGGGTACGACCGCCATCCAGGCTAGCCAGTTTTTCAAAGCTACCGACCAGTCCCTGGGTGCTGATGCCACGTTTCTTCAGCAGATCAAAGGAGAAATCATCTGCTTCAGACTCTTTATCGCGGGAGTATTTAGCATTGATAGCGCCTTCTGCGATATCACCTAATTGTGAACGGGAAAGCTGGGAAGCAACACCGCTGGTGGCGGAAATAGCATCACGTGCGGCAACGATCGCATAAGAGGCTTTCATTTCAGCCAGCGAGTGACCCAACGCAACGTGCCCCAGTTCATGACCCAGAACCCCTTCAATTTCGTTGTCGTTCATCATGTCCATCAGGCCACTGTAGACACGAACACAGCCGTTCGCCATCGCCCATGCGTTGACGTCGCTGGTCATATAAACCTTATAGTTGACCGGCGTGCCGTTAATATTGTTACCCAATGCTTTGGCGATTTTTGCCAGACGTTTACCGTACTTGCTGGATTTACTTGCGACTTGATTGCCGCTGTCCATTTCGGCACAGCCCTGATTGGCAATCGCTTTTGCATCGGCATCGCTTAACGTTGCTGCTTTATATGCATTTAAACCGGAGCTGATAGCCATATTGGTATCAATACCGTGGGTATTTTGACACCCTGTCAGTAATGCTGCAGAGGTCGCAATCGCCAGCAGTAATTTAGTATTCTTCATGTGAATCATCCGTTGATTAATCATATATAAATATTATGTATCAACAACTTACATTGACAGTTAACGCTACCATCAATAAAAATGGTTCACAATGTCCGAAAAAAAACGCCGACAATGTGCCGACGTTTTGATAAAGAAAGATTTGGCTATTTATTGCCCGTTCTTCATTCAGGCTGCCTGGCTAATCCGCGCCAGTTGCTCGAAATAATCCGGAAATGTTTTGGCCGTACATTTTGGGTCAAGAATCGTCACCGGCGTATCTGACAAGGCCACCAGCGAGAAACACATCGCCATGCGGTGATCGTTATAAGTGGCGATCTCGGCAAAGTTCAGTTTTTCCGGCGGCGTAATGCGAATGAAGTCATGCCCCTCTTCCACTTCAGCCCCCACTTTTCGCAGTTCAGTCGCCATCGCAAAAAGACGATCCGTCTCTTTAACGCGCCAGTTATAAATATTACGCAGCGTTGTGGTGCCTTTCGCAAACAGCGCCGCCGTCGCGATAGTCATCGCCGCATCGGGAATATGGTTCATATCCATATCGATAGCGTTCAGTTCACCACGAGTGCAGGAAATATAATCATCGCCCCAGCTAATGGCCGCCCCCATTTTTTCCAGCACATCAGCAAAGCGAATATCACCCTGCATACTGTTGCGTCCAATGCCGGTCACTTTTACAGTGCCACCTTTGATCGCTGCTGCGGCAAGGAAGTAAGACGCAGAGGAGGCATCGCCTTCTACCAAATAAGTCCCCGGTGACTGATAAGACTGCCCGCCTTTTACGACAAATTTTTGATAGTGCTGATTTTCGATTTCAACACCAAACGTCTTCATCAGGTTGAGCGTGATGTCGATATAAGGTTTAGAAACCAGTTCACCTTTAATACGAATAACCGTATCTTCCGGCGCAAGCGGCGCGGTCATTAACAGTGCGGTAAGGAACTGGCTGGAAACGGAGCCATCAACTTCTACGTTGCCCCCCACAAAACCACCCTGTAAACGCAGCGGTGGGTAGTTTTCTTGTTCCAGGTAAGTAATTTTCGCCCCGCCCTGGAGCAGCGCATCCACCAGATGACCGATCGGGCGCTCTTTCATACGAGGCTCACCAGTCAGGACAATATCATTACTTCCCAGACAAAGTGCTGCCGCCAGCGGGCGCATCGCAGTGCCCGCATTACCAAGGAACAACTCCAGCGCATTTTCTGCGTCTAATGGACCGCCGTTACCGATGATTTCGCAGCGCGTACGATCGGCAGAAAGCGTATAGCTCACCCCCAATGCCTGCAACGCATTCAGCATATGACGAACATCATCGCTATCCAGCAGATTGGTTAATACTGTTTTGCCGTGTGCTAATGCCGCCAGCAATAAAGCGCGGTTAGAAACGCTCTTGGAACCAGGCAGATTAATAGTGCCATCGACACGGGCGATGGGGTGTAACGTCAGGGATTCCATGAACTCAACTCTCTACAACAGAAATAAAAACCCCACAGGCTGGCTGTGGGGATTAAGCAAAATTTCGGCATTAGCCGTGACGGCGTTCGAACTCAACCATGAAGTCTGTCAGAGCTTTAACGCCTTTCAGCGGCATCGCGTTATAAATAGACGCGCGCATTCCGCCGACAACACGATGACCTTTCAGCGCATGAAGGCCAGCCGCAAAAGACTCTTCAAGGAACAATTTGTCGAGCGCACTGTCCGCCAACTGGAACGGCACGTTCATCCGCGAACGGTTAGCTTTCGCCACATCATTACGGTAGAAATCGCTGTTATCAATCACGCCATACAGCAGTTCTGCTTTTTGCTGATTGATATTATCCATTGCAGCCACACCACCGTTCGCTTTTAGCCATTTGAAGACCAGGCCAGATAAGTACCAGGCAAACGTAGGCGGTGTGTTAAACATGGAGTCGTTATCGTTGAGGATGGAATAATCCAGAATCGACGGGCAGGCGATATTTGCTTTACCCAGCAAGTCTTCGCGAACAATAACGATCGTCAGGCCAGCCGGGCCGATATTTTTCTGCGCACCAGCGTAAATCACGCCGTAACGGCTGACATCAATCGGACGGGAAAGAATCGTTGAAGAGAAGTCGGCAGCGACCACCACATCTTTACCGAAGTCTGGCGTTTCGTCGATGGCGATACCGTCGATGGTTTCATTCGGGCAGTAATGCATATAAGCAGCATTATCAGAGAGTTGCCATTCACGCATTGGCTTAACCGCGCGCAGGCCATCAACAGTCACTTTGGCGTCAAACACATTTGGCGTGCAGTATTTTTTCGCTTCTTTGATGGCGCTTGCCGCCCAGTAGCCTGCATCAACATAATCTGCTGTGGTTTTATCACCAAGAATATTCAGAGGTACAGCAGCAAACTGACCGCGACCGCCGCCGTGGCAGAATAATACTTTGTAGTTGGAGGGGACGTTAAGAAGATCGCGAAAATCCTTCTCGGCTTCCTCTGCAACCTGAATGAACTCTTTGCCACGGTGGCTCACTTCCATCACCGACGTGCCAAGACCGTTCCAGTCGCGCAGTTCCTGTTGAGCCTGTTTAAGCACCTCTGCCGGTAACATTGCCGGACCAGAACTAAAATTGAAGATTTGAGCCATTTCCCCTCACCACGTTGCGTTGCTATTAACCCCCGGTCAATCGATTGCGACCGCAGGTAATACGTTATTCCTGTGGCTATCGGTTTTATCATTCAGTGACACGCATCGCAATGGGTAAAACCGTTGCGCGCAAAAATGCGGCACGCGTCACACAATATAAAATCTCGAATCATTGTCAAAAAACCGATGTTTTTGCTGTCAGGTCACCCGTTTTACCCGACTTGCCTTCGTCCATTCTGGATTTGCACAGCGCGGACATAATTGTTTTTCACCCGCGTTCATGTGAATGATTTCACTGCAACGGATGCAGGCATAGTCCGCCGACTCCGGCACCACTTTATAACGTTGGGTACAATCACTGGGTAAAATAAGCAACCCCGGCTTCACCTTGTCATCTTCAAAGAAATAGACGCTGATTTCACCGTTGGTTTCAAGAATAGCCAGGCGTACCTGTCCAAGTTGTTCCACACCACGCAGTCGCAGCTCCATAAAAAACTCAAATTCCGTCATGTTGGAGTTATTGAGTTTCGACCAAGCCAGTTCGCCATCTTCAATAATGACAACCGGCTTGCCTTCCAGCAGATCTTCCAGTTTCTCACTGTGCGCCATCAGCCACATCACCAGGCGGTATAACAACGCCAGGGTAATGAAGACGATAAGCACCGGGATCATCGGCACATCGTCGTAAAACGCCACATCCCCTGCAGCTGACCCCAGCGTCAGAATGATTAACACTTCAAATAGCGACATTTGCCGCACTCCACGCCTTCCAGTCATTTTTAGAAACAGAAAGACCAGAACAAAGGTATAGAGACTCCGTAGAGCGACTTCGCCAAGAAAATCCAGCGGCACTTTATCGAATGCCATACGGTGGAGATCGAACGCCTTCATTTTTATGCTCTTATCGTAATTTATCCGCTAAAAGCATAGTCAACAGTTCACCGGCGTGGCGGCGGTGATAGCGCCTTTGAGATAAAACCCGTATTATTGCGCGCTTTCCGTACGACTAAAGTGATTTTCATGACACAAACATTTATCCCCGGCAAAGATGCCGCCCTGGAAGATTCCATCGCTCGCTTCCAGCAAAAACTCTCCGACCTCGGTTTTCAGATTGAAGAAGCTTCCTGGCTGAATCCAGTGCCTAACGTCTGGTCTGTACATATTCGCGACAAAGAGTGCGCACTGTGTTTTACCAACGGTAAAGGCGCAACCAAAAAAGCGGCGCTGGCTTCTGCCCTGGGCGAATATTTCGAGCGTCTCTCAACCAACTACTTTTTTGCTGATTTCTGGCTGGGTGAAACTATCGCCAATGGTCCGTTCGTGCATTATCCCAACGAAAAATGGTTCCCACTGACAGAAAGCGATGACGTGCCGGAAGGCCTGCTCGATGACCGTCTGCGCGCATTTTACGACCCGGAAAATGAACTGACCGGCAGTATGCTGATTGACCTGCAATCCGGTAATGAAGATCGCGGTATATGTGGCCTGCCGTTTACGCGCCAGTCTGACAATCAGACCGTTTATATTCCGATGAATATTATCGGTAACCTGTACGTTTCCAACGGTATGTCCGCCGGTAATACCCGCAACGAAGCACGCGTTCAGGGATTGTCCGAAGTTTTCGAACGCTACGTGAAAAACCGCATTATTGCTGAAAGCATCAGCTTGCCGGAGATCCCGGCAGATGTGCTTGCACGTTATCCGGCTGTAGTTGAAGCGATCGAAACACTGGAAGCGGAAGGTTTCCCAATCTTTGCTTATGACGGCTCGCTTGGCGGTCAGTATCCCGTGATCTGCGTCGTACTGTTCAACCCGACCAATGGCACTTGTTTTGCCTCCTTCGGCGCGCATCCTGATTTTGGCGTTGCACTGGAACGTACCGTGACCGAGCTGCTGCAAGGTCGTGGCCTGAAGGATCTGGATGTGTTTACTCCGCCGACCTTCGATGATGAAGAAGTCGCCGAACATACTAACCTCGAAACGCACTTTATCGATTCCAGCGGTTTGATCTCCTGGGATCTTTTCAAACAAGATGCCGATTATCCGTTTGTGGACTGGAATTTCTCTGGCACCACTGAAGAAGAGTTTGCCACGCTGATGGCTATCTTCAACAAAGAGGATAAAGAAGTTTATATTGCCGATTACGAGCATCTGGGCGTTTATGCTTGCCGCATTATCGTGCCGGGTATGTCCGATATTTATCCGGCGGAAGATCTGTGGCTGGCAAATAACAGTATGGGCAGCCATTTACGTGAAACGATCCTTTCGTTACCAGGCAGTGAGTGGGAAAAAGAAGATTACCTGAACCTCATCGAGCAACTGGATGAAGAAGGTTTTGACGACTTTACCCGCGTGCGTGAGCTGTTAGGTCTGGCGACCGGACCAGATAACGGCTGGTACACTCTGCGTATCGGTGAATTAAAAGCAATGCTGGCACTGGCTGGCGGCGATATGGAACAAGCTCTGATCTGGACTGAATGGACGATGGAGTTTAACTCATCGGTGTTCAGTCCGGAACGCGCCAACTATTATCGCTGCCTGCAAACATTGTTATTGCTGGCGCAGGAAGAAGATCGCCAGCCGCTGCAATATCTGAATGCCTTCGTTCGTATGTACGGCGCAGATGCGGTAGAAGCAGCCAGTGCGGCAATGAGTGGCGAAGCGGCGTTTTATGGTTTGCAACCGGTAGATAGCGATCTGCACGCATTTGCGGCGCATCAGTCGTTGTTAAAAGCCTACGAAAAGCTGCAGCGCGCCAAAGCGGCATTCTGGGCAAAATAAAATCAAATAGCCTACGCAATGTAGGCTTAATGATTTGGCTGAGTTATATTACGGGGCGTTTTTTTAATGCCCCGCTTTACATATATTTGCATTAATAAAATAATTGTAATTACAAGGTTAAATATCGGTAATTTATATTTAATAAATACGATCGATATTGTTAGTTTATTTGCCTGTTGCTCCCTTTTAATTAACTGTTTTAGCGGAGGATGCGGAAAAAATTCAACTCATTTGTTAATTTTTAAAATTTATTTTTATTTGGATAATCAAATATTTACTCCGTATTTGCATAAAAACCATGCGAGTTACGGGCCTATAAGCCAGGCGAGATATGATCTATATCAATTTCTCATCTATAATGCTTTGTTAGTATCTCGTCGCCGACTTAATAAAGAGAGAGTTAGTGTGAAAGCTGACAACCCTTTTGATCTTTTACTTCCTGCAGCAATGGCCAAAGTGGCCGAAGAGGCAGGTGTCTATAAAGCAACGAAACATCCGCTTAAGACTTTCTATCTGGCGATTACCGCCGGTGTTTTCATCTCAATCGCATTCGTCTTCTATATCACAGCAACTACTGGCACAGGCACAATGCCCTTTGGCATGGCCAAACTGGTTGGCGGCATTTGCTTCTCTCTGGGGCTGATTCTTTGTGTTGTCTGCGGAGCCGATCTCTTTACTTCCACAGTGTTGATTGTTGTTGCCAAGGCGAGTGGGCGCATCACCTGGGGCCAGTTGGCGAAAAACTGGCTGAACGTCTATTTTGGCAACCTGGTCGGCGCGTTGTTATTTGTACTTTTAATGTGGCTTTCCGGCGAGTATATGACCGCCAATGGTCAAT
This sequence comes from Escherichia sp. MOD1-EC6475, assembly GCF_003046645.1. Taxonomy (NCBI): domain Bacteria; kingdom Pseudomonadati; phylum Pseudomonadota; class Gammaproteobacteria; order Enterobacterales; family Enterobacteriaceae; genus Escherichia; species Escherichia sp. MOD1-EC6475. Next base: position 131,535 of record NZ_PZKQ01000053.1, read on the forward strand.
GGGGACTTAACGTCCTACAAACCGCCGACCACAAAGTGCACCATACTTTTATTGAGGCGGTTTGCCTCGGTATCCTGGCTAACCTGATGGTATGCCTGGCGGTATGGATGAGCTATTCTGGCCGCAGCCTGATGGACAAAGCGTTTATCATGGTGCTGCCGGTCGCGATGTTTGTTGCCAGCGGTTTTGAGCACAGTATCGCAAACATGTTTATGATCCCGATGGGTATTGTAATCCGCGACTTCGCATCTCCGGAATTCTGGACCGCTGTCGGTTCAGCACCGGAAAATTTTTCTCACCTGACCGTGATGAACTTCATCACTGATAACCTGATTCCGGTTACGATCGGTAATATTATCGGCGGTGGTTTGTTGGTTGGGTTGACATACTGGGTCATTTACCTGCGTGAAAACGATCACCATTAATGGTTGTCGAAGTACGCAGTAAATAAAAAATCCACTTAAGAAGGTAGGTGTTACATGTCCGAGCTTAATGAAAAGTTAGCCACAGCCTGGGAAGGTTTTACCAAAGGTGACTGGCAGAATGAAGTAAACGTCCGTGACTTCATTCAGAAAAACTACACTCCGTATGAGGGTGACGAGTCCTTCCTGGCTGGCGCTACTGAAGCGACCACTTCCCTGTGGGACAAAGTAATGGAAGGCGTTAAACTGGAAAACCGCACTCACGCGCCAGTTGACTTTGACACCGCTGTTGCTTCCACCATCACTTCTCACGACGCTGGCTACATCAACAAGCAGCTTGAGAAAATCGTTGGTCTGCAGACTGAAGCTCCGCTGAAACGTGCTCTTATCCCGTTCGGTGGTATCAAAATGATCGAAGGTTCCTGCAAAGCGTACAACCGCGAACTGGATCCGATGATCAAAAAAATCTTCACTGAATACCGTAAAACTCACAACCAGGGCGTGTTCGACGTTTACACTCCGGACATCCTGCGTTGCCGTAAATCTGGTGTTCTGACCGGTCTGCCAGATGCTTATGGCCGTGGTCGTATCATCGGTGACTACCGTCGCGTTGCGCTGTACGGTATCGACTACCTGATGAAAGACAAACTGGCACAGTTCACCTCTCTGCAGGCTGATCTGGAAAACGGCGTAAACCTGGAACAGACCATCCGTCTGCGCGAAGAAATCGCTGAACAGCACCGCGCTCTGGGTCAGATGAAAGAAATGGCTGCTAAATACGGCTACGACATCTCTGGTCCGGCTACCAACGCTCAGGAAGCTATCCAGTGGACTTACTTCGGCTACCTGGCTGCTGTTAAGTCTCAAAACGGTGCTGCAATGTCCTTCGGTCGTACTTCCACCTTCCTGGATGTGTACATCGAACGCGACCTGAAAGCTGGCAAGATCACCGAACAAGAAGCGCAGGAAATGGTTGACCACCTGGTCATGAAACTGCGTATGGTTCGCTTCCTGCGTACTCCGGAGTACGATGAACTGTTCTCTGGCGACCCGATCTGGGCAACCGAATCTATCGGTGGTATGGGCCTCGACGGTCGTACCCTGGTTACCAAAAACAGCTTCCGTTTCCTGAACACCCTGTACACCATGGGTCCGTCTCCGGAACCGAACATGACCATTCTGTGGTCTGAAAAACTGCCGCTGAACTTCAAGAAATTCGCCGCTAAAGTGTCCATCGACACCTCTTCTCTGCAGTATGAGAACGATGACCTGATGCGTCCGGACTTCAACAACGATGACTACGCTATCGCTTGCTGCGTAAGCCCGATGATCGTTGGTAAGCAAATGCAGTTCTTCGGTGCGCGTGCAAACCTGGCGAAAACCATGCTGTACGCAATCAACGGCGGTGTTGATGAAAAACTGAAAATGCAGGTTGGTCCGAAATCTGAACCGATCAAAGGCGATCTCCTGAACTACGACGAAGTGATGGAACGCATGGATCACTTCATGGACTGGCTGGCTAAACAGTACATCACTGCACTGAACATCATCCACTACATGCACGACAAGTACAGCTACGAAGCCTCTCTGATGGCGCTGCACGACCGTGACGTTATCCGCACCATGGCGTGTGGTATCGCTGGTCTGTCCGTTGCTGCTGACTCCCTGTCTGCAATCAAATATGCGAAAGTTAAACCGATTCGTGACGAAGACGGTCTGGCTATCGACTTCGAAATCGAAGGCGAATACCCGCAGTTTGGTAACAACGATCCGCGTGTAGATGACCTGGCTGTTGATCTGGTAGAACGTTTCATGAAGAAAATTCAGAAACTGCACACCTACCGTGACGCTATCCCGACTCAGTCTGTTCTGACCATCACTTCTAACGTTGTGTATGGTAAGAAAACCGGTAACACCCCAGACGGTCGTCGTGCTGGCGCGCCGTTCGGACCGGGTGCTAACCCGATGCACGGTCGTGACCAGAAAGGTGCTGTAGCTTCTCTGACTTCCGTTGCTAAACTGCCGTTCGCCTACGCTAAAGATGGTATCTCCTACACCTTCTCTATCGTTCCGAACGCACTGGGTAAAGACGACGAAGTTCGTAAGACCAACCTGGCAGGTCTGATGGATGGTTACTTCCACCACGAAGCGTCCATCGAAGGTGGTCAGCACCTGAACGTGAACGTGATGAACCGTGAAATGCTGCTCGACGCGATGGAAAACCCGGAAAAATATCCGCAGCTGACCATCCGTGTATCTGGCTACGCAGTACGTTTCAACTCGCTGACTAAAGAACAGCAGCAGGACGTTATTACTCGTACCTTCACTCAGTCTATGTAATTAGATTTGACTGAAATCGTACAGTAAAAAGCGTACAATAAAGGCTCCACGAAAGTGGGGCCTTTTTTAGCAAGAGAGCCTTTTTTGTCAGCTATCTATACTTTAAGGTAACTGCCAAAACAGACTCGACGTAGCCTTCGAGCTGCGCACCAACACGGCCTCAGATGGGCCACATCTGGAGAAACACCGCAATGTCAGTTATTGGTCGCATTCACTCCTTTGAATCCTGTGGAACCGTAGACGGCCCGGGTATTCGCTTTATCACCTTTTTCCAGGGCTGCCTGATGCGCTGCCTGTATTGTCATAACCGCGACACCTGGGATACGCATGGCGGTAAAGAAGTTACCGTTGAAGATTTAATGAAGGAAGTGGTGACCTATCGCCACTTTATGAACGCTTCCGGCGGCGGCGTTACCGCATCCGGTGGTGAAGCAATCCTGCAAGCCGAGTTCGTTCGCGACTGGTTCCGCGCCTGCAAAAAAGAAGGCATTCATACCTGTCTGGACACTAACGGTTTTGTTCGTCGTTACGATCCAGTAATTGATGAACTTCTGGAAGTGACCGACCTGGTAATGCTCGATCTCAAACAGATGAACGACGAAATCCACCAGAATCTGGTAGGCGTTTCCAACCATCGTACACTCGAGTTTGCTAAATATCTGGCGAACAAAAATGTGAAAGTCTGGATACGTTATGTCGTAGTACCTGGCTGGTCTGACGATGACGATTCAGCTCATCGCCTCGGTGAATTTACTCGCGATATGGGTAACGTCGAAAAAATCGAGCTCCTCCCCTACCATGAGTTAGGCAAACATAAGTGGGTGGCGATGGGCGAAGAGTACAAACTCGACGGTGTGAAACCACCGAAAAAAGAAACCATGGAGCGAGTGAAAGGGATTCTTGAGCAATATGGTCATAAAGTGATGTTCTAAAACATCATGTGCAGGCTGAATTTCGACCTGCCTCCCCTTCCTTTAGTAGTAAAAAGTAAATCAGCGTTGAGAACATGCTCGACGCTGATTTACTGGATATAATTTCCGAGTTTTAACCTTCTGATTCTACCTCGTTACCAGTCGGCGTAAGGT